>JBIKHR010000113.1:0-8165 GCA_044362035.1 Polaromonas sp.
GCACGTGATCGAAGGCCCGCTGATGGACGGCATGAACGTGGTCGGCGACCTGTTCGGCCAGGGCAAGATGTTCTTGCCGCAGGTGGTTAAAAGCGCCCGCGTCATGAAGCAGGCGGTGGCGCATTTACTGCCCTACATCGAGGCTGAAAAGCTGCTGCTGGAAGCTGCCGGTGCCGACGTCAAGACCAAGGGCAAGATCATCATCGCCACCGTCAAGGGTGACGTGCATGACATCGGCAAGAACATCGTCACCGTGGTCTTGCAGTGCAACAACTTTGAAGTCGTCAACATGGGCGTGATGGTGCCCTGTCACGAAATTCTGGCGCGCGCCAAGGTCGAGGGCGCCGACATCGTCGGCCTGTCGGGCCTGATCACGCCCAGCCTGGAAGAGATGCAGTACGTGGCCGCCGAGATGCAAAAGGACGACCACTTCCGCATCAAGAAAATACCGCTGATGATCGGCGGCGCCACCACCAGCCGCGTGCACACGGCGGTGAAAATTTCGCCGCACTATGAAGGCCCCGTGGTCTACGTGCCCGACGCCTCGCGCAGCGTCAGCGTGGCGCAAAGCCTGCTGTCAGACCAGGCGGGTAAATACATAGCCGAGCTCAATGCCGACTACGTGAAAGTGCGCGAGCAGCACGCCAACAAAAAGCAGACGCCGATGTGGCCGATTGCCAAGGCCCGCGCCAACGCCACGCGCGTTGACTGGACGCATTACACGCCGCCGGTGCCCAAGTTCATCGGCCGCCGCGTCTTCAAGAACTTTGACCTGGCCGAGCTGGCCCAGCACATTGACTGGGCGCCCTTCTTTCAAACCTGGGACCTGGCCGGGCCTTTCCCGGCGATTTTGAAAGACGAGGTGGTCGGCACTGAAGCCGTTCGCGTGTATGCCGACGCGCAGCGCATGCTCAAGCGCCTGATCGAAGGCCGCTGGCTGACGGCCAACGGCGTGATGGCGCTCTACCCGGCCAACAGCGTGGGCGACGATATTGAGATCTACACCGATGAGAGCCGCCGCGAGGTGGCCATGGTCTGGCACGGCCTGCGCCAGCAGACTGAAAAAACCGCCGCGCCCGATGCAGACGGCCAGCTGCACATGCGCCCCAACCGCTGCCTGGCTGACTTCATCGCCCCCAAGGTGCTGGACGCCGAAACCAAGGCCGTGCGCGCAGGCCATGCTGGTGCCGAGGGCCACAACAGCTTCATGCTGCCCGACTACATCGGCCTGTTTGCGGTGACGGCCGGCATTGGCGCCGAGAAAAAAGAAAAGTACTTTCAGGACGACCACGACGACTACTCGTCCATCATGCTCAAGGCCCTGGCCGACCGCCTGGCCGAAGCCTTTGCCGAGTCCCTGCACAAGCGCGTGCGGCAAGACCTGTGGGGTTACGCCGCTGATGAATCGCTCACGCCTGAAGAGCTCATCGCTGAAAAATACCGCGGCATCCGCCCGGCCCCCGGCTACCCGGCCTGCCCCGACCACAGCGTCAAGCAAGCCATGTTCGAGTTGCTCAAGGCCGACGAGATCGGCATGGCCCTGACTGAAAGCCTGGCCATGACACCGGCCGCCAGCGTCAGCGGTTTTTATTTGAGCCACCCCGACAGCGCCTACTTCAACGTCGGCAAGATCGGCGACGACCAAGTGCACGAGCTGGCCAAGCGCCGCGGCGTCAAGCTGCAAGAACTCGAGCGTTTGCTGGCGCCCAACCTTTAACAGCTGAGCTTTAAAGCTAAAGAGAAAGCGCGCATGAGCCGCCTGGGCCTGACCCGCGACAAGATCTACAAAACCATTGCCCGCCAGCTGCACGGCGTGGTGCCGTGCTGGGTGTGCGGCGAGCACGTGCTGCCCGCGGCCGCCACGCTAGAGCACATCGTGCCCTTGAGCGAAGGCGGCAATTCGCACCAAGCCAACCTGGCCATCAGCCACGAAGTGTGTAACGGCCAGCGTCATGCCAAAGGCCAGGTGGCACGCGTTCCTTGACGCGAGCCGGCGTCAGTCGGCCGTGATGTTGTTGTCCCGGATGGCCTTGCCATAACGCGCCAGCTGATCGCGCACCAGGCTGGTCAGTTCTGCGGGCGTGGTGCCGTCACGCTTGAGGCCCAGACCGGCAAAACGATCCTTGATCGACGGGTCGGCCAGTGCTTTGACGACCTCGCGATGCAAGCGGTCCTGAATTTCCTTGGGCGTGCCTTTGGGTGCGGTCATCGCAAACCAGGTGCTGTAGTCAAAGCCCTGAATGCCCTGCTCCTTGAGTGTTGGTGAATCGGGGTATTCAGGCTGCCGGCTGTCGGCCATCACACCAATCAGGCGCATTTTGCCGCCCTTGGCCAGCGCGGCCACCGTGGCGATGCCCTGGAAAGTCACGTCAACCTGCCCGCCCGCCACGTCGAGCGCGGCCTGGCTGGCACCCTTGTAAGGTACATGCTTCATGTCGATGCCGGTGTGGGCGGCGAACAGGGCCGCACCCAGGTGTTGCGGGCTGCCGCTGCCACCCGATGCATAAGTGATGCGGCCTGGCGCGGCTTTGGCGGCAGCCACCAGTTCGGCGGCTGTCTTGTAGGGCGAATTGGTGCCCACCGCGATGCTGAACTCGATGGTCGCCACCTTGGAGATGTGGGCGAAATCCGTGACGGGGTTGAACGGTGTATTTTTGTTCAGGTTGGGCACCATCGTGAGAACGCTGTCGTTGAAGCCACCGATGGTGTAGCCGTCGGGCGCCGACTTCGCCAGCCTGTCAGCACCGATGATGCCGGAGGCTCCCAGGATGTTTTCGACCACGATGGACTGGCCCATGCTTTCGGCCATCTTTTGGGCCAGCAGCCGGGCCGCCACGTCGACCGCGCTACCCGCTGCCAGCGGGACAATCATGCGGATTGGCTTGTTGGGGTAGCTGCCTTGCGCCTGGGCCGGGGCGGCCAGGGCAATGCCGGCCATGGCGGCCAGCGTGATCATCAGGCGTCGTTTGCAGAGGGTGGGGGCGTTGATTTTCATGAAGTCTCCTTTTGTGTTGAAACAGGGTTGGCCGCAGGCCGTCAAACCGTCAGGCCCAAGACGCGAATGGCGTTCTCACCCAGGATGGCGAGTCGATCATCGTCATTGAGTTCGGGCGTGGCCATCACATGGCCCACAGGGTCGTCCTCCCAGGGAATGGGATGGTCGGTTCCTATCATGATCTGGGCGGTGCCCACCTCGGCGGCCAGGTGGCGCAGCGCCTCACCGGTGAACACCAGCGAGTCAAAGTAGATCTGGCGCAGGTACTCCGTCGGCTTTTTCTTCAGCACGATGTCGGGGTTGCAGTTCTGCGGCGAGACAAAGCAGCTGCGGTCCATGCGCGGCGCATACGAGCCCAGAAAGCCGCCACCGTGCGCACCCAGCACTTTGAGCTCGGGGAACTTGTCGAACACTCCCTCGAAAATCAATTTTTGCAGCGCAATCGTCGTGTCCAGCGGATTGCCGATCACATTGGACAGCCAGCCATTTCCCTTGAGCCGAGCCGCCAGCTCGGGCGTGCTTTGCGGGTGAATGAACAGCATCACGCCCAGCTCTTGCGCCTTGGCCAGCACGGGGTGGTAGATCGGGTTGCTGAAGTCATCGCCGGCCACGCTGCCGCCTATGGCCGCGCCCTTGAGGCCAAACTTCTTGACGGCGTCATCGAGCATCTGCACGGCCAGGTCGGGGAACTGCATCGGCAGCGACGCAAAGGCAGACAGACGCTTCGGATGGTTTGCACACAGCTCGGCGAAGCTTTCGTTGTGGATGCGGCAAATCGCCTCGGCAGTCTCGCGGTCTTTTTTGTACCAAAAGGGGTTGATGCTGAGCACCTGCAGGTCGATGCCCATGCGGTCCATGGCTTCAAAACGGGCGTCGAGCTGCTCCGCCATCTGCACGAAATGCTCCGGCACACCTTTGACCGGCGGCAACACGCCCTTGGCTTCGGCGCCCATCTGGTCCAGCCCGGCCTGGAAATAGCAGTGCGCGTGCGCGTCTACCGTGCGAGCGCGCTTGCCGCGGATGATCACCGGTGCGCGGCCCGTGGCAGTGCTGCCGCCACCGCCCGCCGGCACGATGGGCAGGCCGGTGCAGCTGCAAAACCAGAAGCCGTTGCAGCCTTGCGCGTGGGTGTTGGATGACAGCCAGTTCTTGATCATGTTGGGGTTCAGGGGTTTGAATTCGTTTTGGCTGCAGCCAGCTCAATAGCCCGCACCATGCGTGTGTGAGCGCCGCAGCGGCACAGGTGTTTTTCCAGGCCCTGCACGATCTCGTCGCGGCTGGGCCGGGGATTGCGTTCCAGCAGCGCGCAGGCCGATGTGATGATGCCGGCCACGCAATAGCCGCACTGGGCGGCGCGTTCTTCGATAAAAGCCCGCTGCACGGGATGCGGTTTGGCGGGCGTTCCCAAGCCCTCGAGCGTGGTGACCTGCAGCCCCTGGAGGGACCAGACCGGCAGATTGCAAGCGGTCTGTGGCTGGCCGTCCACCAGCACCATGCAGGCGCCACACTCGCCCTGGCCGCAGCCGAACTTGGGGCCGCTCAGGCTCAATTCGTCGCGCAGCACATACAGCAAGGTGGTCTTGTCATCGCCGTCAAATTGCACGGGCTGTTGATTGACATGGAACATGGTTTTAGGGGAATTGCTCATACGGACTCCGCAGCATGGACAGCGCGCAACAAGGTGTCGGCGGTCAGCGGCAGTTCCCGCACGCGAACACCCAGGGCGTCGTGTACGGCGTTGGCCAGTGCTGCCGCCACCGGTCCCTGCGCCGCCTCACCGGCACCCACGGACGGTTCATCGGGCCGGTCGATCACGTGCACCGTGACCTCGGGCACTTCACTGAAGCGCAGCACCGGGTAGGTCAGCCATTCGTCACTGGTGATGGCCTCGCGGTTGAAGGTGACGCGCTCCTTTATGGTCCAGCTGGTGCTCTGAATGGCACCCCCTTCGATCTGGTTGATCACGCCATCCAGGTCCACCACCATACCGACATCAACCGCCAAGTCCAGGTTGAGCACGCGCACCTGTTCATCCACCCGCACCCGCGCGATGACGGCACACCAGGCGCCGGAATTTTTATAGCGCGCCCATGCCAGACCGTGGCCAATACCCTCGGGTTCTTCGGCGCGGTGGTGCCACCAGCTGGAACGCTCTACGACGGTGTTCAGTACGGCCAGCGCGCGCGGATCGTCCAGATGGCGTTGGCGAAAAGCCAGCGCATCTTCGCCGGATTGATGGGCCAGTTCGTCCATGAAAGATTCGACCGCAAACACATTGGCATAGGCGCCCAGTGCGCGCATGGCCGAGGTTCGCAGCGGCGCCACCGTCAAACGGTGGTTGATCACTTTCAGATGCGGCAACCGGTAGGCCGGCACGGCATTGCGATCCGCTCCGCCACCCGCCGCCAGCGGTGGGTTGACGGGCAGCGGCAACGGCATGGCGTCGGCGCGTTCACTGGCCGCCAGCAAAGCCGGCGTGAGGGCGCGACCGGGGCGCGAGCTGTAGCCATTGGCCCACAACTCGTGATGCCAGTGGGTGATCTGGCCGGATGGATCACGCCGGGCCTTGAGCATCACGCGGTGCGCCGCACCCAAAGGGCTGTGCGTCAATTCGCCGGCACGCGACCACAGCACGCGCACCGGCTGACCGGGACAGCGCAAGGCCATCAGCACGGCATCAAAAGCGACATCGTCAGCGCCGTTGTGGCCATAGCAGCCGGAGCCTTCAACGTGGTGAATCAGGATGTCGGCTTTGGCCACCGGCGTCGCTTCTCGGGCCAGGGCTTTCACGATGTCGTCGCGCAGGTTGTGAATGCCTTGGCTGTGCGTCCACACCTGCAGCTGGCGACCGTCCCACTGGGCCAGTGCGCACGAAGGGCCGATGGACGCATGCGCCAGGTAAGGCTTGAGATAGACCGCCTGATGCTGCACGCCGTCGGTGGGCCATTCGGCATCACCCCGCTCCGCCGTCACCGTGGTCTGGTGCGGCGCAGCGGTCAGGAAACTACCCAGATCATGCATGTCGGGCAAGGGCGCGCCGGCTTGCCATTCGAGCATGCCGGCCAGGTGGGTAGCTGCCGCATCGGCATCGCGCTCGGAGCCCGCCACCACGGCCACAAAGCGGCCATCGGCCCACCAGCGCGCACCCGCCGGCAGCGCGACCGCCGCCGCATCGGGCAGGCGGGGCAGCTTGGTGTCTGGCGTGGCGGGTCGCAGCACGCGGCCATGCAGCATGCCGGGCAGCCGCAGGTCATGAATGAAACGGGCGTGGCCAAACACTTTGTCAGCCAGGTCCCAACGCGGCGTGCCGGCCTGTCCCAGCAGGCGCCGCTCGGCCGCCGGCTTGGTGCGCGCCGTGCCGGCACATTCGATGTCCAGGTTGACTCCCTGCAACAGCGTTGAATAGTCGCCAAGGTCCTGCCCCTGCGCCGAGCGAAAGCGCCCATCGCGCACCGTGATGGTGTGGGCCGGCTGCCCCGACAGCGCTGCTGCACGCTGCAAGGCCATCGCCCGCACCTCGGCGCAGGCCTGGCGCAATGCGCCGCCGCTGTCTTGTACCGACAGGCTGCCAGAGGTCACGCCTTCATCCGGGCCGCGCGCGGTGTTGGCGCTGCACAGACGCACAGCCGCCAGCGGCATGTCCAGTTCTTCAGCGGCCAGCAGTTGCAATGCGGTCAGGATGCCCTGGCCCAGTTCGACCTTGCCGGTGAGCACCTGCACCAGGCCGGGCTCATCAAAGGCCAGCCACTGTGTCAGAAGGCGGTTGGTATGCAGGCTGCCCGGCAATGGCGCTTGGCCGTCCTGACGGTCGACGATGAAGCCGCGGGGTTGAGGTGTTGAAACGTCGTTCATAGATGGCGGCCAAGAGCTACGCATTCTAAAAATCAACGCGCGCGGCGTCCAATACTGAATACGGCCGCGGCCATATCAAGATGAAATGGCCGTGGAGCGGGTAAACCCGCGCCGCGACCATCACTGAGGCGCACATGACACGCATGCACAGTCCCCCGCACCCCGGGGAAGTCCTTCGGGAATATTTGGGTGAAGTCACTGTGACCGAGGCCGCGGTGAAGCTGGGCGTTCATCGCGTCACGCTGTCCCGCGTGGTCACACAATCGGCAGGTATTTCTGCTGACATGGCCTGCCGGCTGGCGCAGGCCTTTGGCACCAGCCCCGAGCTGTGGGCCGGCATGCAGATGCAGTACGACCTTTACCAGGCTGGCAAAGTGAAGCGCCCAAAGATTGAACGGCTGGTAGCTTGACTGATCAAGCCAGCGCCCGTCAAGCCTAGGGCTCAGTACATCAAGCTCCCAGCAGCGACAACTCCACCACGGGCGCGTCAAAGATCTGTTGGACCATGGCCAGGATGGCGTCAGCGCGGGGCTTGGCCACGCCGCCATGCAGGCAGTTGGCAAAGAACTTGGTTTGCAGATCGGCGTCGCTCAGCGGATGGTCTGCACCGCCCTTGAAGTAGCCCTGCCGCGCTTCCATAACCCGGCCGTCTTTGAGCGTGACGCGCAGGTGCCCGGTGAACTGTTTGGGGTACGGGTTGGCGGGGTCGACCACGTAGCGCACCTTGGCGGCCAGTGCGCGCAGGTCGGCGCGTTGCACCATGGCTTCGGTGTATTCGCCCAGGCCGGCGTTGTTTTGCAGCAGGCCGGCAGCAATCGCGTAGGGAATGCTGAACTTGGCAGCATAAGCATTGGGCGGTGACTGCTTGAGCGCCAGCGGCTCCCACAGGCGGTGAACAATGCCTTCGGCGGTTTCGCATTCAATCTGCGCGATGTCGGCCGGCACCAACCCCTGGCGCAGCAGCTCTCGGGCGCAATCAATGAAGGGGTGGGCCATGGTGCCGCAGGCGTAAGGCTTGAAGGCGATGCTGGTCCAGATCCACTCGCGGCCCACGCCGGCCAGCATGGCTTCAAAGTCGCCGCTGCGGGTATTGGCAAAGCCATGAAACAAACCGTGCTCGCCTTCAAACACCGTGGCCGGGCCCTTGAAGCCGGCTTGCGCCAGCCGCACGGCGCGGTAGCCCGACTGCGCTGCCCAACCGGGGTGCATGCGTTTGGTCCAGGCGCCGTCGGCCAGGTATTCAATGATGCCCGAGGCCATGCTGCCGGCGATGCCGAAGGCGTCCACCAGTTCGTCTTCGCTCAGGCGCAAGGCGGCG
>JBIKHR010000114.1:0-8113 GCA_044362035.1 Polaromonas sp.
ACAGCGGCTTTTTCCTTGTTCGACAGGCCCGAGGGCATGGGGCCGGCCGGTACAAACACCATGGGCAAATGACCGAAGTGCAGCGCACCAATCAAGAGGCCGGGGACGATCTTGTCGCACACACCCAGCAACAGCGCGCCGTTGTACATGTCGTGCGACAAAGCCACGGCTGTGGCCATGGCAATCACGTCGCGGCTGAACAGGCTCAGTTCCATGCCCGGCGTGCCTTGCGTGACGCCGTCGCACATGGCGGGCACGCCGCCGGCCACTTGCGCCGTGGCGCCGTGTTTGCGCGCTTCGGCCTTGATCAAATCGGGATAGCGCAGCAGCGGCACGTGCGCCGACAACATGTCGTTGTACGAGTTGACGATGGCGATGTTGGGGGCTTTTTCGGTGACGATCCTGAAGCGGTCATCGAGCGGTACGCCGGCCAAGCCGTGTGCCAGGTTGGCGCAGCCCATGCGGTCCGGGTTGGCATCACGGGTCGAGGCGTCGTCCAAGCGCGCCAGGTAGGCGCTGCGCGCCGGCTGGCTGCGAGCGATGATTCTTTCGGTGATCTGTTTGACAGTGGTGTGAAGCATGTTGCCTGCCCTGAAATGGTAATTTAGTTACTTGAGTGATGGTAACCGGTTACCGCCGCTGCAGCAGCCTCCGGGGTTACCAGCAGGTTACGAATCGGGCACTCCAAACCCGGCTACCCCGCTCATCGGCAGGTTAAAGTAACGCTGTGAATTTCAGCTCTTTAGCTTCAATTGGCAGCCAGACGGCATGGGCTGAACCGGCCTCGCCGCGCGACACGCAGGCCATGCTGGCGCAAACCCGCTTGCAATGGGGCGGGCAGAGCGACCTCTGGGTCTTTGGCTACGCCTCGCTCATCTGGCGGCCTGAATTCGAGTTTGCAGAGCAACGCCCGGCCCAGGTGCGCGGCTACCACCGAGCCCTGAAAATGTGGAGCCGCATCAACCGCGGCACCCCCGAATGCCCGGGCCTGGTGTTTGCATTGCTGACGGGCGGCAGCTGCAAGGGTGTGGCCTACCGCGTGCCGCGCGCCCAGGCGGCCAAAGCACTCGAGTTGCTGTGGCAACGCGAAATGCCGACCGGTGTCTACGACCCTAAATGGCTCAACTGCCAGACCCCGCAGGGCGCGGTGCAGGCCCTGGCCTTCACGCTCTCGCGCCGCAGCCCCAACTACACGGGCCCGCTGGATGAGGCTACTTACCGCCATATTTTTGCGCAGTCGTGCGGACGCTTTGGCAGCACGCTGGACTATGCGCGGCAGACGCATGAATGCCTGCAACGCGCCGGCATCCAGGACCAGGAACTAGGCCGCCTGCTCGGATTGGCTGCGCCGGCGTGATGCAGGTCTGAACCTGCGGACATGGGCTTGCGAGCAAAGGACTTTGGTTGGCGTCCTTATACTGAGCCCTCTATGACCAAGCCCAACTCTGACATCGCCGACCTTCGCAAAAGCTACGAGCGCGCAGAGCTCAACGAAGACGCCTCTAGCGCAGACCCTCAGCAGCAATTTTCGCAGTGGCTGGACGAAGCCATTGCGGCCAAAGTCCCCGAGCCCAACGCCATGACACTGGCCACCGTCGGCAGCGACTTGCGGCCCTCCACGCGTGTGGTGCTCATCAAGGGCCTGGACGAGCGAGGCATCGTCTGGTTCACCAATTACGACAGCCGCAAAGGCCGGCAACTGGCCGGCAACCCTTACGCGGCCCTGCAGTTTCACTGGGTCGAGCTCGAGCGTGTGGTGCGCGTCGAAGGACGGGTGGAAAAAATCTCTGACGAGGAAAGCGACGCTTACTTTCACAGCCGGCCGCTGGACTCGCGCATCGGCGCCTGGGCCAGCCCGCAAAGCGAAGTGATCAGCGGCCGCGGCGTGCTGGTGGCCAACGCGGCAAAGTTCGGGGCTAAATTCTTGTTGCAACCACCGCGCCCGCCGCACTGGGGGGGCTACCGGCTGCTGGCCGACCGCTGGGAATTCTGGCAGGGCAGGCGCAGCCGTTTGCACGATCGCCTGCGTTATGCGCAGCAGAACGATGGCAGTTGGCTGCGCGAGCGTCTGGCGCCCTGAGCCGCCTGCCCCTTCACAGCTACAACGGCCCCAGGCACTCAATCGCCTGTCCCCGCACTGCCGCCAGCTGCGCGGCTGTGACCATCCGCGGCGCAATTTCAGCCAACGGCACCAATACAAAAGCGCGCTGCAGCATGCGCGGGTGCGGCAGGGTGAGGCTGGGCTCGTTCAGGGTGGTGTTACCGTGCATCAGCACATCAAGGTCCAGCGTGCGCGGCGCATTGCGGTAGGGCCGCTGCCGGCCGGCCGCAGCTTCAATGGTTTGCAGCGCAGCCAGCAAAGCGGGTGCGCTTAAGCCGGTATGCAGCTCGGCCACGGCATTGAGGTAATCGGGCGAAGGGGGTGCGTCCGGCGCGTCGCCTAAAGCGGCGGTCTGGTAACAGCTAGAACAGGCCAGAAGTTCGGTGAGCGGCAATTGGCGCAGCGCCGCCAGCGCCTGCCGCAGCGCCGCGCGGGCGTCACCCAAGTTAGCGCCCAGCCCGACATAAGCCATCACATTGCCCCTCTCCAAGCCTGCCATGGCGTTCTTCAGCGCAGCCTGATCAGTCGGCGCTGCCAGCACCAGAGGCACTGTCCGGCGCGGCGGCGTCACCACGGCTGGTGCTCTTGCGACGGCGACGTCGCTTGCGTGGTGCGCCGCTGCCCTCGCCGTCCATAACGGGCTCGGTATCGTCGGCTGTCTCCTGGCTGCGGTCGGCCGCTGCGGCTTCGGTGCCTGGGGCCGCGTCGTCCTTGCGACGCACACGCACACGGGGTGCCTGCGGTTTGGCCTGGAGTTCCAAACGAGCTTGCTCGATCATCTCGTGGCGCTCGTCGTCATAGGCGGTGCTGAACTTCTCCCACCAGTCGGCCAGCGACTTGTCGATCTCGCCGGTCTGGCCGCGCAAGCGCAAGAAGTCAAAGCCGGCGCGAAAGCGCGGTTGCTCCAGCATCGAGTAAGGTGCGCTGCCGGTGCGCTTTTCAAAGCGTGGCTGCATGGTCCAGATCTCGCGCATGTCGATGCCCAGCTTGCCGCGCCCCGAGACGTCGCCGATCTTGGCGTTGAAGGCGTCGTCAATGGCGTCTTGCAGTGCCGGCATGACGTGCTCGCCGCGCTTGCAGCGCCGGGCCCAGCCGTCGCGCACATCGGGCCAGAGCACGCAGGCCAGCAAAAAGCTGGGCGCCACCGGTTTGCCTTCGCCGACGCGGCGGTCGGTGTCTTGCAGCGCGAGCTGCAGGAAAGGCTGGTGCGCGCTCTCGACCACCACGTCAAGCAGCGGGTAAATGCCGGTGCCCAGACCGAGCACCTTGAGTTGCTCGATGCTGGCCAAAGAATGGCCGGTCTGCAAGAGCTTGAGCATTTCGTCAAACAGGCGCGACTGCGGCACATCGGCCAGCAGACCGCGCATGGCGCGCAGCGGGGCTGCGGTCTTGTCTTCAAACTTGAAGCCCAGGGCGCTGAGCTTGGCGGAAAAACGCACGGCTCGGATGATGCGTACCGGGTCTTCACGGTAACGCGTAGCCGGATCGCCGATCATGCGGAGAACGCGTTTTTTAGAGTCGCGGATGCCATTGTGATAGTCCACCACGATCTGCGTTTCCGGGTCGTAGTACATGGCGTTGATGGTGAAGTCGCGGCGCGCCGCGTCGTGCTCCATCGAGCCCCAGACGTTGTCGCGCAGCACGCGGCCCGACGAGTCCACGGCGTGCTTCATGCCGGCGAGCTCGCTTTTGCTGGTGCGCTCATTGCCGCCAACCTGCTCGGCCTGGCTGCTGTCGAGGTGGGCGCGGAAAGTAGAGACCTCGATCACCTCGTGCTCGCGACCGCGGCCGTAAATCACGTGAACGATGCGAAAACGCCGGCCGATGATGAAAGCGCGGCGAAACAGGCTCTTGACCTGCTCGGGCGTGGCATCGGTGGCTACATCAAAGTCTTTGGGCCGCAGGCCGACCAGCAGGTCACGCACGGCACCGCCGACGATGAAAGCCTCGTAACCCGCATCCTTGAGGGTGCGCACCACGTCCATGGCGCGCTCGTCCACCAACCCGGTGTCAATGCCGTGCTCTTTGGGGCCGATTTCAAGCCGTTTGCCGTAAGGAGATTTTTTAGCGGCCCGGGCGCTGCTGGCGGCTGCGCTGTCGATCTTGCCGAACAGCTTGTCGATGAATTTTTTGATCATGAAATACTAGGTGAACAGCTCAAGTATGCGCCATTGGCGCTCTGTGGCCACGGCCCGCAAGGCCGCGTCAGGGTTGGTGGCCACCGGATGGGTGACTTTTTCAAGCAAGGCCAGGTCGTTGATGGAATCGGAATAAAAAACCGTCTCGACACCATTCCAGTCGAGTTGACGCTCTGCCAGCCAGGCTTCGACCCGTGCCACCTTGCCCTCGCGAAACGAGGGCGTACCGGCGATCTCGCCCGTCAACTCGCCTTGCGCATCCCGCGCCAGCTCGACCGCGATCAGCTCGGGCACGCCAAAAGCCCGGGCAATCGGCCGGGTCACGAATTCATTGGTCGCGGTGACGATGGCCACGGCATCGCCGGCCGCCTGATGCCCGCGCACCAAGGCCAGCGCCTGCGGCAAGATGGCCGCTTGCACCACGGTTTGCATGAACTGCATGTGCGCCTCGGCCGCTTTGCGGGCGCCCTGTGCCCGCATGGCCTGGGTGGCAAAGCGCACATAGGCATGAATGTCCAGCGTGCCGGCCTTGTAATGCTCGTAAAACTCGGTGTTGCGGCGCTTGAACTCGTCGCCGTCGCACCAGCCCAGGGCCAGGGTGAACTCTCCCCACTGGTAGTCTGAATCCATCGGGATCAGCGTGTGGTCCAGATCGAATAAAGCGATTTTCTTCATGGGTTGTCCAGCATGGATTTAATCAGTGGCACGGTGATGGCGCGCTGGGTTTGCAGTGAATAGCCGTCAAGCTGGTCGAGCAACTGCATCAGGTTGCCCAGGTCGCGTGAAAAACGGTTGAGGATGAAGTCCATCGCCTCATCGCTCAAAAAGATGCCCCGTGCGTCGGCTTCCTGGCGCAGCACGGCGCGTCGCTCGGCGTCGCTCAAGGCGTGCAGCGCGTACACATGGCCCCAACCGAGCCGGGTGCGCAGGTCCTCGCGCAGGGCCAAGTCGGCCGGCGGGCTCAGACCGGCGGCCAGTACGCAGCGCGGTTGCCCATCGGCGGCGCTCAGGGCGTTGACAAACCAGTTGAAGGCCGCTTGCTGCTGCACGGCGGTGTACAGGTGGCAATCGTCCAACAGCACGGCCACCCAGCGATCATTAAATGGCGGGGGCTCCAGAACCGAAGCATCCAGCCAGCCCACGCTGGCACCCTGCTCACAAAGCTGGCCGGCGAAGGCCCTGAGCAAATGGGTTTTACCGCTGCCGGGTTCACCCCACAAGTAGGTCGGCACCGGCGAGCGCAGGCTGCTGCCAGCCCACAGTTGCAGGTGCTTGAGAGCGGCCTCGTTGGGGCCGGCGAAAAAATTGGCAAAAGTGGGGGCAGATGCCAGGCCGATATCCAGCGCGATCTGCTTCATGCCGGTCGGGCGGCAGTGGCGCGTAGGGAGGTGGACAAGGGCTGCATGAGGTCGGGCAAGGGTGACCCTTTAGAATCTTGACTTGGATTCTATCGGGCTTGGCCCGGCATTCAGACCGACCCAGCCCTTCCAGAGAACCCGCCAAACTGCCGCTCCGCCCTGCGCAACCGGCCCAACCCAATTCATCAGCATGAGCCAAACCCCCCTTTCCTACAAAGACGCCGGCGTTGACATCGACGCAGGCGACGCCCTGGTCGAACGCATCAAGCCATTGGCCAAGAAGACCATGCGCGAAGGCGTGCTGGCCGGCATTGGCGGCTTTGGCGCGCTGTTCGAGGTACCCAAACGTTACAAAGAACCCGTTCTGGTCAGTGGCACCGACGGCGTGGGCACCAAGCTGCGCCTGGCTTTTGAATGGAACATGCACGACACCGTGGGCATTGACCTGGTAGCCATGAGCGTCAACGACGTGCTGGTGCAAGGCGCCGAGCCGCTGTTCTTTCTGGATTACTTTGCCTGCGGCAAGCTCGACGTGGACACGGCTGCGGCAGTCGTCGGCGGCATTGCCAGGGGCTGCGAGTTGTCGGGCTGCGCGCTGATCGGCGGCGAAACCGCTGAAATGCCGGGCATGTACCCTGAAGGCGAATACGACCTGGCCGGCTTTGCCGTCGGCGCGGTCGAAAAATCCAAAATCCTCACTGGCCGGAACATCGTCGCCGGTGACGTGGTGCTGGGCTTGGCGTCGAGCGGCGTGCATTCCAATGGTTTCAGCCTGGTGCGCAAGTGCATCGAGCGCGCCGGCAGCGCCCTGCCCGCCACGCTAGACGGCCAACCCTTCAAACAAGCGGTGATGGAGCCCACCCGCCTGTATGTGAAAAACGTGTTGGCGGCACTGGCAGCACACCCCATTAAAGCGCTGGCCCACATCACCGGCGGCGGTCTGCTGGAAAACATTCCCCGCGTCCTGCCCGAAGGCATGGCCGCGCACCTGGTCAAAGGCAGCTGGCCGCAAACCGAGCTGTTTGCCTGGCTGCAGAAAACCGCCGCCATTTCTGATTTTGAGATGAACCGCACCTTCAACAACGGCATCGGCATGGTGGTGGTGGTAGACGCCGCCAATGCTGCGGCCACCGCGCAGATGCTGCGCGAAGCCGGCGAGAAAGTGTTTGAGATCGGCGTCATTGCCGCGCGCGGCGAAGGCGCCGCCGTCGTCGTCAGCTAATTCAAGCCTGGCAGGCCGCCGGCCTCAAGGCCCGGCCTGACGCTGCAGCTCGACTTGCGCCTGCAGACTGCGATAGCTCTCAGCCCGGACACCGCCGATCCCAATGGCCTGTGCTATCGCGTCGGCGGCTTCTTTCAATCGACCTTGTTCCAGCAGCACCTGGGCCAGGTTGTTCCATGCGTCGGCAAAGTCGGCATGCTCGCGGGTTGCCGATGCAAAGCGCAGCGCCGCTTCATCCATTCGGCCCTGCGCATAGGCCGTATTGCCAAGGCCCAGCAGGGCTGCGCGCTGACCGGGCCAGACCTGCAATGCTGTGGCGTATGCCGCCTGAGCCGCTGCCGGTTGCACCCTTTCCAGCGCGGCTGCCGCGGCCATGAAACTGTCAGGCTGCGCAGTCGCAGGCAAGCTGGCTGGCGACAGGGCCACCATCGCCCAATGGTTGCCACGCGCCCAGGTTCGCTCAAAAGTGAACAGCGACATCTGCAGACGCTCGGTCACGCCCGAACGCAGCGTCACCGTATTGCGATCACGGTCATAACCGATCACCACGGCGTAATGCCACACCGGGTACACAGGCAAGGACAGGTTTTGAAACACCAGCACCGGGTTACCACTGGCCACCTCACGCAGCACGTCTTCAAGGCGCGGGCGCAGGGGGTAGGCCAGCAGTGCCTGCCGGCGGGCTGCCGCCAGCATTTCCACGGTGAAAGCACCCTGACGCCCGGGCACGAACACCTGCGCCGTCAACTCGTCGGGCCGCACCACCGCACCGGCATGCTGCGCCAGCATGGCCAGTGCGGCCGGGCCGCACTGGTAATCATCCTGAGGAAAAAAGGGCACCCCGTCCAGTGCCGCCCTGACGAGCAAGGACGGCGCAGAAGCCTTGACCGGAAAATCCTGTTGCAGTTGGCTCATCTGCGGGGTGGCGCAACCCGTCAGCCACAGCGCTGCCCACAGGGCCAAAATCCCAGCCATAGCGCGGGCCCTGCATGCCGGGTGGCCGCCCGGGACGCTCACCGCACTGATCGGGTGAAGGGAAAGACCTTGGTCAGGCCCATGATGTCGGTGACCAGTAAAACGATGAACGCCGTGAAAATCAAACCAAGCACCTCGCCGCCCGCAGGTGCTTGGTCCACGCGCGTGGCCAGCTGCGCAACTTCAGCGTCTGTCATGGCTTGCACCCTTTCAACGGCGTCCGTGCTGCTCACGCCCTGCCCTTGCAGCGAGGCTCGCACGTCTTCACGGCTCAGGAAATGGTTGACCTTGTCGCGGTTGCTGATCGCCGAACCCGGCA
>JBIKHR010000115.1:0-8106 GCA_044362035.1 Polaromonas sp.
GCCAAGTACGTCAAGTCCAACGCCATCGTTTTTTGCGGCGGCGGCATGACCCTGGGCGTGGGCGCCGGCCAGATGAGCCGTATCGACTCGGCCCGCATCGCGACCATCAAGGCCGCCAACGCCCAGTTGGACCTCAAGGGTTCTGCGGTTGCCAGCGACGCTTTCTTCCCATTTCGCGACGGCCTCGACGTGGTGGTGGACGTGGGCGCGAGCTGCGTCATCCAACCCGGCGGCTCCATGCGCGACAACGAAGTGATTGCCGCTGCCGACGAGCGCGGTGTGGTGATGGTCACGACCGGCGTGCGGCACTTCCGGCATTGAAGCCAGGCAGTGAATGAAAAAAGCGACCCGCGGGTCGCTTTTTTGTTGGCGCCGGCGCTTTCAGCGTGCGCTGAAAAACTTCGCCGCTGCTGCCACCGTTTCATCAATGTCGGCAGCCGTGTGCGCCGCGCTGACAAAGCCGGCTTCGTACAGGGCCGGCGCGTAGTACACGCCGCTGTCCAGCATGGCGTGAAAGAACTTGTTGAAGGAGGCGTTGTCGGTGGTCATCACGGTGGCGTAGTTTTGCGGCAACTGGCCCAGCAAAAAGAAGCCGAACATGCCGCCCTGGCTGTCGCCGCAAAAGGGCACGCCGGCCTGGTTAGCGGCTTGCGTGAGGCCTGCCACCAGGCTCTGGGTGCGTGCGCCAAGTGCTTCATAAAAGCCGGGCTTTTGCAATTCGTGCAGCGTGGCCAAGCCGCAGGCGGTAGCTACCGGATTGCCGCTGAGCGTGCCGGCCTGGTAGACGGGGCCCAGTGGCGCGAGTTGCTCCATCACGCCTTTTTTGCCGCCAAAGGCAGCCAGCGGCATGCCGCCGCCAATCACCTTGCCCATCACTGTCATGTCGGGCTCAAAGCCGGGGATCAACTTGGCGTACACGCTTTGCGCGCCGCCCAGGGCCACGCGAAAGCCGGTCATGACTTCGTCAAACACCAGCAGCGCGCCATATTGGGTGCAGAGTTCGCGGCAGCGTTTCATGAAGGGCACGCTGGCGCGCACAAAGTTCATGTTACCGGCAATCGGCTCGATCATCAGGCAGGCCAGTTCCTTGCCGTGTAGCGCAAAGGCTTCTTCGAGCTGGGCCACGTTGTTGTACTCCAGCACGTGGGTGTGCTGCACCACTTCGGGCGGCACGCCGGCGCTGGTCGGGTTGCCAAAGGTGGCCAGGCCCGAGCCGGCCTTGACCAGCAGCGCGTCAGCGTGGCCGTGGTAGCAGCCTTCAAATTTGATGATCTTGCTGCGGCCGGTGGCGCCACGCGCCAGGCGCAGCGCGCTCATGGCCGCTTCGGTGCCCGAGCTGACGAGGCGGATCATTTCGATGGACGGCACCAGCTTGATGATTTCTTCAGCCAGCTCCACCTCGCGTTCGGTGGGCGCACCAAACGAAAAGCCGTCGAGCGCAGCTTTTTGCACGGCGGCCAGCACCGCCGGGTGGCCGTGGCCCAGGATCATCGGGCCCCAGGAGCCGATGTAGTCAATGTAGCGTTTGCCGTCAGCGTCCCAAAAGTAAGCGCCCTGCGCGCGCTGCACAAAACGCGGCGTGCCTCCCACGGCCTTGAAGGCACGCACGGGGGAGTTGACGCCGCCGGGGATGACCCGTTTGGCACGCTCGAACAATGCGTCGTTGCGGGAGGATGGGGCTTTGGAATCAGTGTTTGGTGCCATGGGGGTTCATGTCAAAAGGGGTGGCTGAAGCAGGGGGAGTGGTCGGGGTGTCGGCGCCTTCGGGCGTTTCGTCTTCTTCGGCCTGGGCCCAGAACATGCGGTCGGGCACCAAGTGGCCCATGCCGGGCTGAAAGCCGGCGTTCAGGCTTTGGTCCAGGTAGGTGAGTGCTTCGGCGGTGGCGCTTTGCAGGTCGTGGCCGTTGGCCAGCAGCGCGGACAGGGCGGCGCTGAGGGTGTCGCCGGCACCTGCAAAACTGGCCTCGAAACGCTCGAACTTTTCGCTGTACAAAACGCTTTGCGGTGTGGCCAGCACGTTGTCAATCGACTGGTCGGCCGCCGGGATGCCGGTGACCAGCGTGTAGGGCACGCCGAGTTCGCCGGCGGCTTTGGCCACGTCGCGGGCGCTGGGTTTGCTTTCCCCTGACCAGTCGGGCAAGAGCCAGCGCCACAAGGTGCTGTGGTTGCCCACCAGCACGGTGGCTTGCGGCAGCATGAGCTCGCGAAAAGCGTCGAGGTAACTTTCGAGTTCGCTGTCGTCCCACCAGGACAGGTTGGGCATGTAGGCGATCAGCGGCACGTCG
Organism: Polaromonas sp.; assembly: GCA_044362035.1. Taxonomy (GTDB): domain Bacteria; phylum Pseudomonadota; class Gammaproteobacteria; order Burkholderiales; family Burkholderiaceae_C; genus Polaromonas. The sequence goes on from JBIKHR010000115.1 coordinate 2,286, forward strand.
GCGTAATCGGAGGCGATCTCGGCAATGGCGCTGACGTTTTCCGGGCTGCCGACAAAGCCGACCTTGATGGCGCTGACGGGCATGTCTTCCAGGGCGGCGCGCGCCTGCTCGGAGACGGCATCCTCGTCAAAAGGGAAATGGTCCAGGATCTCGGCCGTGTCACGCGAGTAGGCGCCGGTCACCACCGCCAGGGCGTGTGCGCCGGCCGATGAGATGGCCAGCACGTCCGCCGTGAGACCGCCCGCACCGCTGGGGTCGCTGGCGTTGAAGCTCATCACGCATGCCGGCGCGCTGTCATCGTCTTCCAGACCGGGTACATCGGTGCTGCTGGGGTCGGTGGGGGAGGTGTGAGCTTGTGCCATGAAAGAGGTGTGGTGGCAGAGGATTTTGCCTTCAGGGCGAAGGGGCATCGCCTCGCCCTACAATGCCCGAATTCTATTCGCGAAAGCTCGAAAGCTGTGACCACTACAACGACAACCACCTGGATGTGCCTGATTTGCGGCTGGCTCTATGACGAAGCCACCGGCGCGCCTGAGCACGGTATTGCACCCGGCACCCTGTGGGCCGATGTGCCCATGAACTGGACCTGCCCCGAGTGCGGCGCGCGCAAGGAAGACTTTGAAATGGTGCAGCTCTGACACAGACCTGCGCCAGGCCCCGGCCGGCTCAGGCCAGGGTCTTTTTGACCACTGCGTAGCGCTCCAGCGTGCGCGCCCGCGCTTCGTCATGCCGCACCAGCGGCCGCGGGTAATTTTTCCCTAACTCCACACCGGCTGCGGCCAGCTCCAGCGGCGCGGCCTCCCACGGGCTGTGCAGCGCCTTGCCCTGCAAGCCGGCCAACTGCGGCAGGTATTTGCGGATGAACTTGCCTTCAGGGTCAAATTTCAGGCTCTGGCTGACCGGGTTGAAGATGCGAAAGTAAGGCTGCGCATCGCAGCCGCTGCTCGACGCCCATTGCCAGCCGCCGTTGTTGGCTGACAAATCAAAGTCGTTGAGTTTTTCCGCAAAGTAGGCTTCGCCGCGGCGCCAGTCGATGCCCAGGTCCTTGATGAGAAAGCAGGCCGCCACCATGCGCAGTCGGTTGTGCATGTAGCCGGTCTGGTTGATCTGCGCCATGGCCGCGTCCACCAGCGGGTAGCCGGTGCGGCCTTCGCACCAGGCGGCAAACAGGGCGTCGGCCGCCGGCCCGGTTTCCCAGGCGATGGCGTCGTAGTCGGGTTTGAAAGAAGCCCCGGCCACGCGCGGGAAATTACTCAAAATTTGGGCATAAAAGTCGCGCCAGATCAGCTCGCTCAGCCACACCGCCGCGCCTGCGCTGCCGCCGTCCTGGCGCTTCAAGCCTTCAGCCGCCAGCTCGCGGATGGACACCGTGCCAAAACGCAGATGCACGCCCAGGTAGCTCGGGCCTTTGACGGCCGGAAAGTTGCGCGTGTCTTCGTACAGGTCGATGCGCTCGAGAAATTCTTGGTAAAGCTGCGCGCCGCCCGACATGCCGGTGGGCAGCTTCATCGCTTCCAGGTTGGTTGTTTCAAAACCCATAGCGGCCAGCGTGGGCATGGCGGGCGTGCCGGCCGGCTTGCTGGCCAGGGCGGCGGCGTGCGGCGCCACGGCGTGGGCTTGCAGGTAATAGCTGTCCACTTTTTTGAGCCAGGCGTTTTTGTAAGGCGTGAAGACGCCGTAGGGCTTGCCCGCCTGCGTCAGCAACTCGCTGCGCTCAAACACCACATGGTCCTTGAAGCTGTGAAAGCTCACACCTTTGGCTGACAGGCCGGCCGCTACGACAGCGTCGCGGGCAATGGACTGCGGCTCATCGTCATGGTTGGTGAACACCGCTTGCACGCCCAGCGCCAGCGCCTGCTGCACCACGGCGCTGCGGGCGGTATCGTGCAACACCATCAGCCCTGCGTCCGGCACACCGTGCGGCAGGGCCAGCGCCGCCAGCGCCGCGTCCAGCTCGACCAGTGAATGCCAAATGAATTCGACGCGGCGGTCTGCGCGTGGCAGCCCGTCCAGAATCTCGCGGTCAAAGACGAACAGGCAATACACCTGCCGGCAGGTGCTCAGGGCCTGGTGCAGGGCGGCATGGTCGTGGGTGCGCAGGTCGCGGCGGAACCAGACCAGGCCGCGCTCGTATTGTTTGCTCATGCGCCAGATGTTAGCTGGGCGGCGGCGGTCAGCGCGCCCTGCCGCCGTCAGCGTAAAATTGCACTTATGGCCTTGGATCTCGAACCGATCAACTTCACGCATCATTTCCTGATCGCCATGCCCGGCTTGAACGACGAGCCCTTTGTGCGCAGCGTGGTTTACATGTGCGAGCACAGCGAACGCGGCGCCTTGGGCCTCGTGATCAACAAACCCAGTGACATCAGCCTGAAAAGCCTTTTTGACAAGGTTGAGCTGCCGCTGCGCCGTGAAGACCTGACGACCACCCCGGTCTTTCATGGCGGGCCGGTACAAACTGAACGCGGTTTTGTGCTGCACGAAAGCATGCTCCCAGGCAGCGAATCGGTTTACGCTTCCACCATGAGCATCCCCGGCGGTCTGGAGATGACCACCTCCAAGGACGTGCTGGAGGCGCTGTCCACCGGGGCCGGTCCGCGCCGCGTGTTTGTCTCGCTGGGCTATGCGGCCTGGGGCGAGGGGCAGCTGGAGTCTGAAATATCCGAAAACAGCTGGCTCACCGTGGCCGCCGACCCGGCAGTGATCTTTGACACCCCCGTGGAGCAGCGCTACGACAAGGCCTTGCTGTTGCTGGGCCTGCAGCGCTGGATGATTTCGCCTGAGGCTGGTCACGCATGAGCGCCGGGGCTGCCATCAGTTTGGCTCCCCATGTGCAAACTTTTCTGGCTTTTGATTTCGGGCTCAAACGCACCGGGGTCGCCAGTGGCAACCGCCTGACCCGCACCGCCACGCCGCAGCCCACCATCACCGCTTTGGGCGACGCACGATTTGAGCAGATTGCCCAGCGCATCCAAGAGTGGCAACCCGATGCGCTGGTGGTTGGCGTGCCCTTTCACCCCGACGGCGCGCCGCACGACAACACCGCCCGTGCGCAAAAGTTTGCGCGCCAGTTGCGCGGACGTTTTGGCCTGGAGGTGTTTGAGGTGGACGAGCGCTACAGCACCACCGAGGCGCACAGCTTGGGCGCGCAAGATGCCGATGCCGCCTCTGCCTGCATAATTCTGGAGCAATTTTTAAGGAGTCTGGCATGAAGACCAACGCATCCGGCGCACGCACCGCGCCACCACCACCTTTTGCCGCATGAGCCACCTGACCCTGAACGCCGAGGCCTTGTACCTCGATCTCCTGCGCGAGATGAAGCCGCTGCTGGCCACTTACCCCGTGGCGCCGCGTCTGGTCGGTGTGGCCTCGGGCGGCGCCTGGCTGGCCGAGCGGCTTCAACTAGACCTGGGCCTGAGCGACGTCACCGGCGTGCTGTCCTCGGCCATGCACCGCGATGACTTTGCCAGCCGCGGCCTGGCCGCCAGCGGCGCCACGCAACTGCCTTTTGATGTCAATGGCGCGCACCTGATCGTGCTGGACGATGTGCTCTACACCGGCCGCACCATCCGCGCCGTGCTCAACGAGCTGTTTGATTACGGCCGCCCGGCCAGCGTCAAGCTGGTGGTGCTGGTGGACCGCGGCGGGCGCGAGCTGCCGGTGCAGCCCGACCTGGCCATGGCTAGAGTGGCCCTGCCGGCCACGCAATCCCTGCAACTGGCGCGCAGCGCGACAGGGCAGTTCAGTTTTGAAGTCCAGGGAGATTGACAGCGTGTTGTACCGACGAAATCCCCAACTCAACAAGCACGGCGAGCTGATTCACCTGCTGTCCACCGAAGGCCTGCCCAAGGCCACGCTGACGCAGATTCTGGACACCGCAGCCAACTTCGTCAGCGTCAGCGATCGTGAAGTGAAGAAAGTGCCTCTGCTGCGCGGCAAGAGCGTGTTCAACCTGTTCTTCGAGAACTCCACGCGAACCCGAACCACTTTCGAGATCGCCGCCACGCGCCTGTCGGCTGACGTCATCAACCTCGACATCGCGCGCTCATCGGCCTCGAAGGGCGAGTCGCTGCTGGACACCATCGCCAACCTCAGCGCCATGGCCGCCGACATGTTCGTGGTGCGTCACAGCGAGTCGGGCGCGCCTTACCTGATCGCCCAGCATGTGGCGCCGCATGTGCATGTCATCAATGCCGGTGACGGCCGCCACGCGCACCCGACGCAGGGCCTGCTCGACATGTACACCATCCGCCACTACAAGAAGGACTTCACGAACCTGACCGTGGCCATCGTCGGCGACGTGCTGCATTCGCGGGTGGCGCGTTCGGACATTCACGCACTGACCACGCTGGGCTGCGCCGAGGTGCGCGTGGTCGGCCCCAAGACGCTGGTGCCCTCCGACATGGCGCAGATGGGCGTGCGCGTGTGCCACACGCTCGAAGAAGGCCTGCGCGGCGCCGACGTCATCATCATGCTGCGCCTGCAAAACGAACGCATGTCGGGCGCCTTGCTGCCCAGCAGCCAGGAGTACTTCAAGAGCTTTGGTCTGACGCCCGAAAAACTTCAGCTGGCCAAGCCAGACGCCATCGTCATGCACCCGGGGCCGATCAACCGCGGCGTGGAAATTGATTCGGCGGTGGTTGACGGCGCTCAAAGCGTCATCTTGCCGCAGGTCACCTTTGGCATCGCGGTGCGCATGGCCGTCATGAGCATCGTGGCTGGGAATGAATCATGAAACTTTTGATTAAAAACGGCCGTGTGATCAATCCGGCCACCGGCTTTGACGCGCTGGCCGATGTGGCGATTGCGGCCGGCCGCATCGTTGGCATTGGCGCTGTGCCGGCTGACTTTGCGCCCAATAAAACCATTGACGCCAGCGGCTGCGTGGTCGCGCCGGGCCTGGTTGATTTGTCGGTGCGCCTGCGTGAGCCCGGCCATGAGCACGAAGGCATGCTGGAGAGCGAACTCGCCGCTGCTGTGGCTGGCGGTGTCACCAGCCTGGTCTGCCCGCCCGACACCGACCCGGTGCTGGACGAGCCGGGCCTGGTCGAGATGCTGAAGTTCCGAGCCGAAAAACTGCACCAGTCGCGCGTCTTTCCGCTGGGCGCGCTGACGCGTGGCCTGCGCGGCACCGCGCTGACTCCCATGGTGCAACTCACCGAAGCCGGCTGCGTCGGTTTCAGCCAGGCCGAGGTGCCGCTGGAAGACACGCAGGTTTTGCAGCGCGCGTTGCAGTACGCCGCCAGCTTTGGTTTCACTGTGTGGTTGCGCCCGCAAGACATGCACCTGGGCAAGGGTGTGGCCGCCAGCGGCGCGCTGGCCACGCGGCTGGGTCTGTCCGGCGTGCCGGTGGCTGCCGAAACGATTGCGTTGCACACCATTTTTGAGTTGATGCGTTCGACCGGCGCACGCGTGCATTTGTGCCGCATCTCCAGCGCAGCCGGGCTGGCGCTGGTGGCGCGTGCCAAGGCAGATGGGCTTCATGTCAGTTGCGACATCAGCATCAACAGCCTGCACCTGACCGACACCGACATTGGTTACTTTGACAGCCGCATGCGGCTGGACCCGCCGCTGCGCCAGCAGCGCGACCGCGATGCGCTGCGCCAGGGCCTGCTTGACGGCACGGTGGACGCGCTGGTGTCAGACCACACACCGGTCGATGAAGACGCCAAGACGCTGCCTTTTGCCGAAGCCGAACCCGGCGCCACCGGGCTCGAACTGCTGCTGGGTCTGGCCTGCAAGTGGGGCACTGACAGCGGCGCCGGCCTGCTGCGTGCGCTGGCCGTGCTGACCAGCGAGCCGGCCCGTGTGCTGGGTACTT
>JBIKHR010000116.1:0-8072 GCA_044362035.1 Polaromonas sp.
CAAGGTGCGGCGTCGTGCACCAAACCCATCCACAAAGCCCATGCCGAACTGGCCAGCAGCGCCGCGCCAGCCAACCGGATCGCCCACTGGCCGAAGCCCGGGCCGCGCAGTCGCAGCCACAGCCAGGGGCCAGCCATCAGGCTCAGGCCGCTGCCCACGGCAAACATCGCCATGACACCCGCGCCTTGGGCCGGATTGGCGCTCAGGGCCGCCACCAGCAAGGCCGAGTACAGCAAGCCGCAAGGCAACAGGGACCAGGCGACACCCAGCATCAGCGGTGCGGCCGCGCTTGCCGGCTTGCCGGGGCGATGGACAGCCGAGCGGATACGGCTCCAGACGTTGCGCGCGCCCAGTTCCAGCCAGACAGGCTGTCGAGCCTGCACCAGCAACATGAAGCCCAACAAGGCGGCAGCCACATGCAGCAGACTCCAGACCGGACGCAGCGAAGCCGAATAAACGCTGAGCCAGCCCAGGCCCTGCATGGAGGCCGCAGCCAGGGCACCCATGGCCGAGTAGCCGGCCAGCCGTCCTAACTGAAATAGCCACAGCGAGCGGGCGTCCTCGGCCTTGCCCGCGGCAGAGCCACCCATCGCCGCGCAAGCTGCGCCGCACATGGCTACGCAATGGGGCCCGCCCGCAAGCCCCATGAGCAAAGCGGTGGCGAGGAGGCTGGAAGACATCAGATGATTTTAGAAAATCGCGAGCGGTTGCGGTCGGCCTGTAAATAACGGTCAAACACCATGGCCACGGCGCGCACAAAAAACCAGCCCTGTGCCGTCACTTCGATGCTCTGGCCATTGACCACCACCAGGCCCTGCTCCACCAGCTCCTGCAGAGCCTCCAGTTCCTTGGCGAAGTAAGTCCGGAAATCAATCAGAAAAGCCAGCTCGATGGACTCGTACTGCAACACGCCCTGACACATCAGCGCCATGATCACCGCGCGGCGCACCAGATCGTCCCGCGACACCGCCAAGCCACGCACCACCGGCAGGCGCCCTTGGTCAAGGTGGTCGTAATACTCTTCAATGGTCTTGGCATTCTGACTGTAAGTGGCGCCCACGCGTCCGATGGCCGAGACCCCAAGGGCAATCAGGTCGCAGTCGGGTTGCGTGCTGTAACCCTGAAAGTTACGGTGTAAACGTCCCTGACGCTTGGCCACGGCCAGCGCGTCCGTTGGCAAGGCAAAGTGATCCATGCCCACGTACACATAGCCGGCGGCGTCAAAGGCGGACAGCGAACGCGCCAGCATGGCAATCTTGGCCGAACCCGAAGGCAACTCGGCCGGCACAATGCGGCGCTGCGGTTTGAAACGCTCGGGCAAATGGGCATAGGCATACAGCGCCACACGGTCCGGTTTGAGTTCAGTCACTTGCGCCAGCGTGCGGTCAAAGGACTCGGGCGTCTGCAAGGGCAGGCCGTAGATCAGGTCCACATTGATGGACTCGAACCCATGCTGGCGCGCGGCCGCCATCAAGGCAAAAACCTGCTCTGCGGGTTGCACACGGTGCACCGCTTTTTGCACGGCCGGATCAAAGTCCTGCACTCCGAAGCTCAGGCGGTTAAAGCCCAGCTCGGCCAGCACGGCCAGACGCCCGGCATCCACTGTGCGCGGATCGACTTCAATAGAGTATTCGCCTCCGGGCACCAGATGGAAGCTGCGGCGCAGCATCGACATCAAACCGCGCAGTTCATCGTCCGATAAAAAAGTGGGCGTGCCGCCCCCCAGATGTAACTGACTGACCGTCTGCCCTGTACCCAGATGAGCTAAATGCAAATCGACCTCACGGCTGAGGTAACGCAGGTAAGCCGTGGCCTTGTCATGGTGCTTGGTGACCATCTTGTTGCAAGCGCAGTAGTAGCACAGCGACTCGCAAAAAGGAATGTGCACATACAAGGACAGCGGCAAAGCCATGGCTGACGCACCCGTTCGCCGCTGATCCAGCGCCTGGATATATTCGTCAGCAGTGAAAGCCTCGACAAAACGGTCAGCCGTCGGGTAAGAGGTATAGCGCGGGCCGTTGAGGTCAAAACGCCGCAGCAGATCGGTAGAAACGACACTCATGGCTGATTCCTTGGTATCACTGACAATGCCTTTACTGTGCCGCCCCCGGGTCCGCCCTGCATTGATGTGGATCAAGCAACAGAACTCATCCTTTAGGGCCTGAAGTCCAGCTCATCAGTAAAACCCAAAAATTGATTGCTTGGAGAATCGGCCAGAGTCATTGAAAATGCACGTATGAACAAGGAATCCATCAAAGTCGCTTGCTCTAATTGCAACTTGCGCGAACTGTGCATGCCCATGGGCTTGAGCGCTCAGGAACTCCAGCGCGTAGACGAACTGGTTGCAGTCCGTCGGACAGTCAAACGGGGCACCTCCTTGTTTCACAACGGTGAAAAATTCACATCCCTGTATGCGATTCGCACGGGTTTTTTCAAGACCAGCGTGAACACCGAAGACGGCCGTGACCAGGTCACCGGTTTTCAGATGGCCGGCGAGATCATCGGGCTCGACGGCATCGTCAACGAACAGCACACCTGCGATGCGATTGCACTCGAAGACGCCGAAGTCTGCGTGCTGCCGTTTGACCGCATTGAAGAAATATCGCGCGAAGTCAACTCTTTGCAGCGTCATGTCCACAAGATCATGAGCCGCGAAATCGTTCGTGAACACGGCGTGATGCTGCTGCTGGGCAGCATGCGGGCCGAAGAGCGCCTGGCGGCATTTTTACTCAACTTAGTGCAGCGCCTGCAGGCCCGGGGGTTTTCCAAGTCAGAGCTGATCTTGCGCATGACGCGCGAAGAAATTGGCAGCTACCTGGGCATGAAGCTTGAAACCGTCAGCCGCACCTTCTCCAAGTTTTCTGACGATGGCATCGTCGAGGTCAAGCAACGCCACATCCACATCAGCGATGCGGATGCACTGAAGCGAATCGTCAATCCGCAGATTTGTCAGTGAGCTTCTGAGCGCTCTGAGCACTGATGTTCTGCTCGGTCCTGGCCAGCCACAACACCAGACTGCTGCAAGCCATGGTGATCAGCCAGAACAGAAAAAAAGCGACAGAGTAGACACTCTGTGGAGAAGGTTGCGGCATCTGGCCGAACCAATGAATTTCCCCCGGATCCACCAACGCGAACACCAGAGCCTCGAGCAGGCAGGCCGCCAGAAAAGAGGGCCACATGATCAGGGCGGCGTGGCGAAGCACCGACGACTCTGCCGCCCGCTCCACCTCCGGGTTGGCCAGTGGCTCAGGGTTTTGCATCGAGTTGCCCCCCTGTGGCACTGTGGTTGCGGCCCACGTTAGCGGGTTGCATGGGCGGCAGGGCTGTCTTGACTTCACGCGACATCAAACGGCCCTGGTCAAAATGATCCTCAGATACCAGCCGGTCAGGGCCCTGCAAAATGTAGAACGCCGTGATGATGCAGGCGATCACCGCTGACAGTGGCCCGGAGATCACCATCCAGACGTAGGGCTCTTTCCACCAGGGGCGTGGCGCTACTTGAAGACTTGAAAATTGGTTGACTTGGCTCATTGCGGTTTTCCTTCATCCAGGCTCAATTAAGGGCCGACTGCACATTCATCACAACACCCTAGCGCATCAACGCGGCACCAGAAACGCCGACTTTTCTGCCAGCACGCCCTGCCCGTTCGCACCCTCGATCAAAAAGGTCATCGGATGAGAACCCGGGCTGGCATCGGCCGGCGCTTGCACCCGCACCGCCACCCATCTTGAAGCGGCGGCATCCACCTGCACCGAGGGCTCGGTCACCAGGCGCGCGCCAGGCAAACCGCTCACACTCAACTGGTACAGCTGCGGCTTTTCGGTGGCGTTCATGATTTGCAGGCGGTAGACGTTTTCAATCTGCCCCTGCCCGACGATGCGCGCCAGCGCCCCACGATCCCGCACCACATCTACCTTGAACGGTGTGCGCATGACCAAGCTGCCCAGCAAGGCACCTGTGATGGTCAGCAGGACTGTGGTGTAGATCAGAACCCGCGGCCGCAAGACCCGGCGCACCATGGCCGCTGCCGACAGTTTCAGGCGCATTCCGTTGGGCGTGCTGTAGCGGATCAACCCGCGCAGGTAATGCATCTTGTCCATCACCGTGTCGCACACGTCAATGCAGGCAGAGCAACTGATGCACTCGTATTGCAAGCCGTTGCGGATGTCGATGCCGGTCGGGCAGACCTGCACGCACAAGCCGCAGTCGATGCAGTCACCCAGGCCTTTGGCCTGGTATTGCACCGGCGTGTCGCTGCGCGGGCGCACGCCGCGCCCCTCGCCGCGCGCGGCGTCATACGTCACGATAAGTGTGTCGCGGTCAAACATGGCGCTTTGGAAACGCGCATAGGGGCACATGTATTTGCAGACCTGCTCGCGCATCCAGCCGGCGTTGCCGTAAGTGGCAAAGCCGTAAAAGAAGATCCAGAACCATTCCCACGGCCCCATCGACAGGGATTGCACTTCCTGCGCTAGATCGCGGATGGGCGTGACATAGCCGACAAAGGTGAAGCCGGTCCAAAGACCAATGGCAATCCAGACCGAGTGCTTGGCGAATTTGCGCCCCAGCTTGGCCAGGCTCATGGGCGAGTTGTCCAGGCGCATGCGTGCTGCCCGGTCACCTTCGATCTTGCGCTCGACCCACATGAAAATTTCGGTGTAAACCGTCTGCGGGCAGGCGTAACCGCACCATAGCCGTCCGGCCACTGCCGTGAACAAAAACAAGGACAGGGCGCTGATGACCAGCAGACCCGTCAGGTAGATCAGGTCCTGCGGGTACAGCACGAGGTTGAAGATATAAAACCGGCGGGAGGCCAAGTCAATCAGCATGGCCTGTCGGTCATTGATGGACAACCAGGGCAAGCCATAAAACACCAGCTGCGTGATCCAGACCATGGACCAGCGCCAGCGGCTGAACAAGCCGGAAACGCTGCGGGCGTAAATCTTCTTATCGGCCTGGTAAAGCGAAGCGACCTCACCCGAGTCACCACCGCCGTCATCACCCGGCGAGGATGAACGGACCTCGACGATGGGGATCACCCGCGCGACAGGCGATGCAGCGGGTGAATCGGGAGGCATTACTTGGCTGCCGGCTTGGCGGTGACGGGTGGCAAGCCACCCATGCTCAACACATAAGCGGCCACCACATGGATCTGGTCAGCACTGAGCTTGGGTGCCTGCGCTGGCATCACATTGGTCTTGCCATTCTTGATGATGTTGACGATGGCGGCCTCGCCCCAACCGTGCAGCCAGTAGTCATCGGTCAGGTTGGGCGCGCCAATGGCTTTGTTGCCCTTGCCGTCCAGGCCGTGGCAGGCCGCGCAAGCCGCAAACTTCTGTTTGCCGTTGAAGGCCTTGACTTCATTGGAGGGGCTTCCAGATAACGACAGAACGTAATGCGCGACATCGGTGATGTCGCTGTCTCCGGGCAGTGCTGCTGCCATGGGCGGCATCATGCCGGTGCGGCCGTTGCTCACTGTCTGGACAATGTGCGCGGCACTGCGCTCGCCCATCCAGGCCGTATTGCCATTGGTGAGGTTGGGATAAGACTTGCTGCCGCGGCCGTCAGAGCCATGGCACTGCGAACAGGTGTTCATGAACTGACGCTCGCCGACGGCCAGGGCCCGCGGATCGCGCGCCAGATCCTCGACAGACTTGGCAGAGAACTCGGCATAGAGCGGCGCCAACTGGGCCTGCATTTTCGCCATATCGTCTTTGTGCTCGCCTTGGGTAGACCACTTCGCGGCGCCCTGGTAACTGCCAAGCCCCGGGAAAATGACCAGGTAGGCCAGGCCAAAAATCACCGTGAGGATGAACAGCCACATCCACCAGCGCGGTAGCGGGTTGTTGAGCTCGCGCAGGTTCTCGTCCCACACATGGCCGGTGGTGTTGTCGTCAGACGCGCCGGAGTGCGACTGCACCTTGGCTTTGCCGGCTATCCATAGCAGCAAGGCGCAAGCCAGAATCGACACCAGGCTGATCGCGCCCACATACCAAGGCCAGAAACCGTTGATGAAATCACTCATGGACCCTGCTCCTATTCGGACTTGAAGGGCAGATCGGCCGCTTCATTAAATTGTTTTTGGTTGGAAGGCCGGTAAGCCCACACGAGGATGGCGATAAACGCTGCAAAGGCAGCGACGGTCACGATGCTTCGCAGCACATTGATGTCCATGGTGCCTCCCGTTTATTTCAGAGCCAGACCCAGGCCTTGCAGGTACGCAACCAGCGCATCCAGCTCGGTCTTGTCCTTGAGCGCCGCAGGGGCGGCCGCAATCTCGGCATCGGTGTAAGGCACGCCGACCGTGCGCAGCGCCTTCATGTGGCTCTGGATGGTGGTGGCGTCTGCAGGTGTTGTTTCAAGCCAGGGGTAAGCCGGCATGATGGATTCAGGCACCAGATCGCGCGGGCTGATCAGGTGCAGGCGCTGCCATTCGTCGCTGTACTTGCCGCCCACACGGTGCAAGTCAGGGCCGGTGCGCTTGCTACCCCACTGGAAAGGATGGTCGTAGACAAATTCGCCGGCCACCGAGTAATGGCCGTAGCGCAGGGTTTCGGCCACCAGCGGGCGGATCATCTGCGAGTGGCAGTTGTAGCAACCTTCGCGCAGGTAAATGTCGCGGCCCACCACTTGCAAGGGTGAATTGGGCACCACGCCGGCGATGGGCTGGGTGGTGGATTTCTGGAAGAACAGCGGAACGATTTCAACCAGACCGCCTACGGCCACAACCAGCAGGATCAAAACAATCATCAACCAGTTGTTGGTTTCGATTTTTTCATGTGAAAAAGACATGGCGTTTTCTTTCAGGCGTGGGCCAAAGCTGAAGGGATTGCAGCATCGGCAGGTTTGCCGGCCATGGCGGTCATCGCCACATTCCAGGCCATGATGAGCATGCCGGCCAAGTACATCAGGCCGCCACAAAAACGCACCACATAGAAGGGGAAAGTGGCCTTGACGCTCTCAACAAAGGTGTAGGTGAGCGAGCCGTCCGGGTTGATCGAACGCCACATCAAGCCCTGCATGACACCGGCAATCCACATGGCTGCGATGTACAGCACGATGCCGATGGTGGCCACCCAGAAGTGGACTTCAATCGCCTTCAGGCTGTGCATCTTTTTCTGACCGAACAGACGCGGCACCAGGTAGTACAGCGCACCCATCGAGATGAAACCGACCCAGCCGAGCGTGCCGCCGTGAACGTGGGCAATGTTCCAGTCGGTGTAATGCGACAGCGAGTTGACAGTCTTGATCGACATCATCGGGCCTTCAAAGGTCGAGATGCCGTAGAAAGACAAGGCCACGATCATGAAGCGAATGATCGGGTCGTCGCGCAGCTTGTGCCAGGCGCCCGACAGCGTCATCACGCCGTTGATCATGCCGCCCCAGCTGGGTGCCAGCAGAATCAGTGAGAACACCATGCCCAGCGATTGCGTCCAGTCCGGCAAGGCGGTGAAGTGCAGATGGTGCGGGCCGGCCCACATGTAAGTAAAGATCAGCGCCCAGAAGTGAACGATGGACAGGCGGTATGAGTAAACCGGCCGTTCGGCTTGCTTGGGGATGAAGTAATAAACGATGCCCAGAAAACCGGCCGTGAGGAAAAAGCCCACGGCATTGTGGCCGTACCACCACTGCACCATTGCGTCTTGCACACCGGCGTAAACCGAGTAGGACTTCATCAGGCCGGCAGGCACCACCGCCGCATTGACGATGTGCAGCAATGCCACCGCAATGATGAAAGAGCCGTAAAACCAGTTGGCCACATAAATGTGCCGCACCTTGCGGATGCCGATGGTGCCGAAGAAGACCACCGCATAGGCCACCCAGGTCACGGCGATCAGGATGGAAATCGGCCACTCGAGTTCAGCGTATTCCTTGCCGCGGGTGTAGCCCAGCGGCAGCGAGATCGCAGCCGCCAGAATGACCAGCTGCCAACCCCAGAAGTGAAAAGCGGCCAGCTTGTCGGAAATGATGCGCGTCTGGCAGGTGCGCTGCACCACCCAGTAGCTGGTGGCAAACAGGGCGCAGCCGCCAAAAGCAAAAATGGCGGCATTGGTGTGCAGGGGCCGCAAGC
>JBIKHR010000117.1:0-8065 GCA_044362035.1 Polaromonas sp.
TGCCAAAGGTGGCGCGGGCAATTTCGGCGGTGAGTATCGAATATTCTTTGCCCTCGGCCACGCCCCGCGCTTTCCACTCGTCGGTCAACTCCCCGCGTACGGAGATGGAGCGCAGCCGCTTCTCGATCCACGCTTGCGGGTAACCCTTGGCCTGGTAAAGCTCGCGGGCACGGGCGCTGGCCAGTTCGGGGTTTTCTATTTCTTTGACTCGCTCGTAACCCACCTGCGCCAGCCAGCGTTTGAAGGGCTCGGCCTTGGGCGAGGGGATGGACTGGATGATGCGGAACAGGCCTTCGGTGTTGGCGCAATTGGTCTCGCGTTGTTTGCCGTCAGGGGCTTGCAGCGCAAGGGGGGTACAAGTTGTACCCCAGTTAGCATCTAGCGCAGGGTCACGGCTGCGCATTTTCTTGATGTATTGCCGTGGATCTGCCGAATCGGTCAGCACACCCACCACGTCAACAATGGCGAACCACCATTCCTCGTTGTGCCAGACACGCCGAATGGTGGCTTCCTGGAATACCGCGATGTGGTGCGCGGGATCGTTGGGGGTGGTGATTTTCTTCATATGGCTCCCAGAAAAGCTGTAATTTTATACAGTAGTTTGCGATTGCGGCAACCGTTATTTCTTCCCTTGAACATGGCAAGCGCCACATGAACGTGTGCATGCCCCGCGCACGGCGCAAGTTGTTCCTGGTGGGCGATTCGTCCACGCTTTGCAGCCATCCGTTTTTTGTGGAGTTGTTGGCTTATGTGAAGGGAGTGGGGGCTACCGCTAGCGCTTGAGATGGCTAAACAGATCTAAAGCTGTGATGGTCATCGATGCGAAGAGGGCTCGCGAGTTTGTTTTGAACGGCTTGGATTTCACTCTATTCGGTATCACGGCCTCACCATGAAATAGACCCAGCTATACATTAGGCCGAGACTGATTGCGACGTGTGAGAACTGAAGAGTTTGCAGAGTCCAAATCTTTGCCTTTACCAATGCGAGAGAAACTCGGTCTCTCCAATATTTTTTATTTGAGAAGTCCAACTTCGACGCTTTCGCGTCGTAGTGCTGGTGGTGTGATATCAGATAGTCGAGCCACGTATGATTTTCATGCTTGTCTAAGATGTCGTAGTAGCGTTTGGCGCATTCCTGATACTCAACAGCACTGGCATTACCTCGGTTGATCAGAAAGACCAGTTCGCGAAGAAGGCGTCCTAGCTCAAGCCCGCAGCCGTGCATTTTTACGGCTCTTGCCGAATAATCGGCCATACCAAGTAAGAGTGAATAAGCGAGCACCAAGACGGCAAAAAGCACCGAGGCGAATCCAAGATAAGCTTCTCCGAAATTGGATCGAAGCTTTAATGTTGGTATCAAGGTGATGATGATCTGTCCTATCGCCAAAAGCGCAAGCGTCCATTGCGCAGCCCAACCTTGCAGTTCCATCCGTCTTGCGGCTGTATAGCGGGCACCGCATGTTATGTCTGTCCGTCGCAGTAGTTCTAGAGTACTTTTTTCACTCATGGTTCATATCCATCAACTTTCTGTGGCATTGGTTTTTCGTGTTTTCTGGGCGGCTGGCGCAGGCAGTAAGCTGGTGATGCGTTGGTACAGATCGAGCAGGAAGGCGACGCGTTCGGCGTCGGTGGCGTAGGTTTTTTTGCCGCCGCTGGGTTGGTAGGCGGTGTCTACGGCGGTGTCTAGTTTTTGGTGGGCCTTGAGCAGGGCCGGGGGCATGGTCAGTGGATCGTAGAGGTCGGCCAGTGACGAGCTGGCGAATTGGGCGCGGGCGTCGAGCACGCATTGGGCGGCTTGTTCGATGGCGGTGCGGTGTTTGTCCCTGAGTGGCTCGCCAGCGAAGCCGGGCCAGGGGTAGTTGTTGTAGACGATGGTGTTGGAGTAGCGGAAATCACTTTTCAGTCGTCCGCAGGTGAAGCGCATGAAGGCGTTGTGCATGCTGCTGGTCATGACGCCGAAGTGAAACAGTGTGGCGTCGGGTACGGCATAGACCAGATTGCTCACGATGACATGGGCATCAATGAAGCCGATCGGCACATAGTTGCGTCGTTCAGATGAGACGCTGGGAATCAACAAGTAATTGCTTGCGGGTTGCCTGATTTTTTGGAATTGCGTGGGCGTCCCTGCGTCTTGTTGCGTTTGTTTGTCGGTACTGGCCAAGCGCATGGCTTTGACCGATTGCACGCGCTTCATGACTTCTGGCATTAGCCGCAGTTCTTTGGGCGGGCAGTCCACCAACCACAGGCACCATCGCGCTGTTTTGTTGATGAATTCTTCTGCGCCCATGAAGGGGCGAATCCATTGCGCCACTTGTGGTTCCGCTTTGACCAGGCTCTCTTTTTCGGCATCGTCCAACAGCAAATGGCCCCCATCAGTGGGTTTACTGCCATTGGTCATTGCAGGCACGGCGCAAATGGGCGTGCGGCGTTTGTTCAGCAAGACATCTGGCGCATCCACCAAATACGCGTTGATGCGTTTCGCATTCACGGCATGTGGCGGGCCTTGGATGTCTTCGTATTCGTAGATGGTTTTGGTCGCTTGGTCTTCGGGGCCAAAGCCCACGATGACGCAATGCACGGCGGCTTTGCCGCTGGCTTCGTTGCTCCACTGAAAGGTGCGGTGCGCAAAGTGGGTGTGCATGCCCAGGCGCTGCATCTCGCCCCACAGCACGGCCACTTGTTCGCCTTGCGTGATGCTGTTGGTTGACACAAAGGCGGCTCGCGTGCCCGCGCTTTTCATGTATTGCGCGGCCAGCACATACCAGCCGCACACAAAGTCCAAGTCACCCGCGCCGTGTATGCCTTGCATCACCGCAGCCAAATCGGCTTTTTGTTCTTTGCCTTGGTAGGTCTTGCCCAGGAAGGGCGGATTGCCCATCACATAACTGCACCGCTGCGCCGGCAGCACCTCGTGCCAGTCCAGCCGCAGCGCGTTGGCGTAGCGGATGCCCGGCGTGCTTTTGAGCGGGATGCGGGCAAAGTACAGGCCAAACTCTTCGCTCACGCGCAGGTTCATTTGGTGGTCCACCAGCCACAGGGCCACTTGGGCAATTTGCGCCGGAAACTCTTCGATCTCTATGCCAAAGAATTGGTCCACGTTCACGCCCACCAGGCTGTGCACATCCACCGTTAATTGGCCTTTGTGGGCGCTCAGTTCGTGGCTGGCCCGCAGCACTTTGAGCTCCAGCTCGCGCAGTTCGCGGTAGCTGATGACCAGGAAATTTCCGCAGCCACAGGCCGGGTCAAAAAACGTCAGTTGGCGCAGTTTTTTGTGAAACTCAAACAGCTTGTTGCGGTTACCTTTCACGCGCTCAAACTCGGCGTGCAGTTCGTCTAAAAACAGCGGCTTGATGAGCTTGAGGATGTTGGCCTCTGACGTGTAGTGCGCGCCCAGGTTGCGGCGGGCTTTGTCGTCCATGATGCTTTGGAACAGGCTGCCAAAGATGGCGGGGCTGATGGCCGACCAGTCGAGCGCAGTGGCGTTCAGCAGGGCTTCGCGCATGGCGGTGCTGAAGTCGGCCATGGGCAGGGTTTCTTCAAACAACTTGCCGTTGATGTAGGCGAACTGGCCCAGCTGTTCGTCGATGTTTTTGCTTCGTTGGCTCTCGTGCGTGTTGAGCACCTGAAACAGTTGCCCCAGGCGCAGCCCGAGGTCCGAGCCGTCGGGCGCGGTGCGTTCTTCAACAAAGTCTCTGAAGGATTGCGCAGGCTGAAAAATGCCGGTGTCGTCGGCAAACAAACAAAACAGCAGGCGCACCAGCAGCACTTCGAGCGCGTGGCCGCTGTAGCCGCTGGCCTTGAGGGCGTCGTGCAGGCGGCCCATGCGTTCGGCGGCCTTGATGTTGACCGGGTCTTCCGGGCGAATGGTTTGCACCTTGTAGCCCAGCAACACGCCAAAGTGCTTGACGTGTTTGTGCAGGTCTTTGAGCTTGAAGCGCAGTACCTCGCCACCCTTCAAGGGCCGCACTTCAAACTGTCCAAAGTCGCACACCACCACCAAGTCGGGCAGTTCGTGATCGGGGATGTTGTGCAAGTAGTCCATCGCCTGCGTGTTGGCAACGGTCAGGTCTTTGCCCAGGGACTTTTGCTCCACCAACAACTTGCCAGGCCAAAACAGGTCCACAAAGCCTTGGGCGCCGCTGAGCTTTTTGACGTTGTGCTCGAAGGTGGCCACCCGTTTGTCGGTGATGCCAAAGATTTCAAAGAAGTCGATCCAAAACGGCGTGCTTTGGCTCTTTTCGTTGCATGCATCCGCCCATGTTTGGCTGAAAAGCAATGCTCTGGATTTAATTTCGTTCCAATTAAGACCCATTTAGTTCTCATAAAGTGAACTTGGATAGTAATGGAAAGTACTCTATTTTTTGCTGGCGGTGGTCCTGGATAGGTATTTAAATGTGCAAGGGCTGGCTGACCTTGATGGCGGCTGTGCGCACGGCGCGGCAGTGAAGCTGATTTAAAACAGCTGGTCGGTGTAGGGCGGCGGGGCGTTTTCTTCCACGCCCGCATTGGCAGCTTGTTTGAGCGCCACCACGTCTTCAGCCTTGGCCAGCGTGCCCACGCGCACGCCCAGCAGCCGCAGCCGCTGCGCCAGCGGCACCCGTTTGAGTAGCAGCCCGGCGTTGTGGCGAATGGCTTGGGCATCGGCCGTGTAGTGCGTCAGCGTCTGGTCACGCGTGACGCTTTTGAAGTCGTCGTAACGCAGCTTGATGCCGATGGTCTTGCCCACGTAACCCTTGCGCTGCAGGTCTTCGGCCACCTTTTCGCACAGCCGCGTGAACACCTCGCCCAGCGCCGCCTTGTCACGCACCGCGTGCAGGTCACGCTCAAAAGTGGTTTCGCGGCTCATCGACACCGGCTCGCTCTCGGTCACCACCGGCCGGCTGTCGCGGCCCCAGGCGGCTTCGTGCATCCACGCGCCCGTGGCTTGGCCAAAGTTGTCTATCAGCCAGCCAACTTCTTGCTCCGCCAGCTCGCCAATTGTGTGAATGTGCAGGCGCTTGAGTTTTTCGTCGGCCTTGGGGCCAATGCCGTTGATCTTGCGGCAGGCCAGCGGCCAGATCAGGCTTTGCAGGTCGGCCTCGTGCACGATAGAAATGCCGTTGGGCTTGTTGAACTCGCTGGCCATCTTGGCGATCAGCTTGTTGGGCGCCACGCCCACTGAGCAGCTCAGGCCGGTCTTTTCAAAAATGCTGCGCTGAATCAGCCGCGCCAATGAGCGCCCGCCCTCACGCTGGCCGCCCGGCACGTCGGTGAAGTCGATGTACACCTCGTCAATGCCCCGGTCTTCGACCAGCGGCGCCACTTCGCGAATGGCTTCTTTGAAAGCCCGCGAGTACCGGCGTACCTCGTCAAAATCCACCGGCAACACAATCGCATCAGGGCACAGCTTGGCCGCCTTCATCATCCCCATGGCCGAGCCCACGCCAAACTGCCGCGCCGCATAAGTGGCCGTGGTGATGACGCCGCGGCCCACGTAGTCCTTGAGGCGCGGAAACTCGTCGAGTGGAATAAAGCGCAGCGCCCGCTCGCCGTGCTTGACCAGCAAGGCATCGTCAACCGAGCGACGCCCGCCGCCAATGACGACCGGCAAACCCTTGAGCTGCGGGTAGCGCAGCAACTCGATGGACGCAAAAAAAGCGTCCATGTCGAGGTGGGCAATACGGCGTAAGGGTTCGTTGGTCATTGCAAGGCTGAAAGCATAGCCCCACGCAGCCGCTCCCGGCCCTGTGTTCAGGCCGTCGGAAACGTCCCCGGCAACAAAATGCTTTTGTCCACCGTCTGAATATCGGTGTGCCCGCAAAAGGCCATGGTGATGTCCAGCTCTTTGTGCAGAATCTGCAGCGCCTTGGTCACGCCCGCTTCGCCCATGGCGCCCAGGCCGTAGACCATGGCGCGGCCAATCAGCGTGCCACGTGCGCCCAGCGCCCAGGCTTTGAGCACATCCTGGCCGGAGCGGATGCCGCCGTCCATCCACACTTCAATGTCAGAGCCCACCGCCTCGACGATGGCGGGCAGGGCGTGGATGCTCGACTGCGCGCCGTCCAGCTGGCGGCCGCCGTGGTTGCTCACCACAATCGCGTCAGCGCCGCTGGCCACGGCCAGCTTGGCGTCTTCCACGTCCTGAATGCCTTTCAAGATCAGCTTGCCGCCCCATTTTTCTTTGACCCAGGCAATGTCGGCCCACGACAAGCGCGGGTCAAACTGCTCGTTGGTCCAGGCGGCCAGCGAGTTCATGTCGCTCACGCCCTTGACGTGGCCGACCAGGTTGCCAAAGGTGTGGCGGCGCGTGCCCGCCATGCCTAAGCACCAGCGCGGCTTGGTCATCAGGTTGATGATGTTCGCAATGGTCGGGCGGGGCGGGGCGGTCAGGCCGTTCTTCAAATCTTTGTGGCGCTGGCCAATCACCTGCAAGTCGAGTGTGAGCACCAGCGCATTGCAGCCGGCCTTGCGCACACGCTCAATCATGGTGGCCATGGCCTCGCGGTCACGCATCATGTACAGCTGAAACCAGAACGGCGCCGTGGTGTTGGCGGCAATGTCCTCTATCGAGCAAATGCTCATGGTCGAGAGGATGAACGGAATGCCAAACTTCTCAGCCGCCTTCGCCGCCTTGATCTCACCGTCGGCACACTGCATGCCCGTCAAGCCCACAGGCGCAATCGCCACCGGCATTTTCGTGTGCATGCCCACCATCTTGGTGGCCAGGCTGCGGTTTTCCATGTTGACGGCCACGCGCTGGCGCAGCTTGATCTTTTGAAAGTCTTCCGAGTTGGCCCGGTAAGTCCCCTCGGTCCACGAGCCCGAATCGGCATAGTCATAAAACATGCGCGGAACCCGCTTCTCAGCCAAAACGCGCAAGTCTTCAATGTTGGTGATCACGGGCATGGGTCTTGTCTCCAGTTAAGAGCTAGATGCTAACGGCAATGCCGCGCGGGGAGATTGAGGAAATTTGCAGGGGGAGGGTGGGGGGTGGAAATTTGCTCACGCCTTCCTCGCCTTCGTCATTCCCGCGAAGGCGGGAATCCATCCCCTTCTCGCGACCCACAAAGAAAACATAAAAAATAGCTCAGAAAAATTTAAAAAAGAGTACTTTTATATTTATAGTGCAAGCCTGCCACCCGTAAGCGCCGATGCCCGCCCAACCAAAAATAAATGGGATTTGACCCCAACTTCACAAATGGCAACAAAGCCGGATTACCCACCCCTACTAGCGCCGGGGCTGCATAAACTTACATTGCAGGAACTTTACGACCTAGCTGTGCTCCCTTTTTCTGGCGATGCTCAGCGAGCTGTGTTGTTTCAGAAATTCAGCCTGTGGGCATCCGAGGTGAGGGCTTCTGGTGTCGGAGGAACAATGTGGGTAGATGGCTCTTTCTTAACGCAAAAGCCCAACCCCGAGGACATAGATTGCGTCATGTGGATGCCTCGCTGGATTGATCCAGTCAACGACACGCCCACGAACAATGTGGCCCTATCGCGGTTATTTGATCATTCGTCGGCAAGGGCGTTGTACGGCCTAGACCTTTACTTGCAAGTCCCAACCGATGATCAACTCTTACACGCTGAGGCATACTGGAAAGGCTTTTTCGGTTACTGTCATGATCGAACAACAGCAAAAGGTTTCGCGGAGGTGAATGTATGAGCAGCAAATTTCTTAGCGATCATGCTGGCGAGCTATCTAGAAACGCTAAAGAAACGCGAGCGAGAGCGGAGTCTGCACCGGCTGACTTCCTGCTTCAGCTTGCGGCGAAAAATCAGGAGGACGCTGCGCATGCGGTTGAGCGTCATGTTGCCTTGGCTGAGGCTGAGGAAGTTGGCGAGTTGGTCGATCTGCGCCTAATTGGCCCACGCGCAAACGGTAGTATTTCATTGGATTGGTTCGTGGCCGCTATGGGGCCGCTGTCAAAGGCGTGGAAGCTCGCCGCTCACCGGTTGCGTTATGGGCATGATGCATCGCGTGGCGTTAGTTCGGATGTCGTGAGTGCGCTTAACTTGAAGTTGGCTGGCTTGGCCTATGGATCTACCCGGATTTTTGTCACTGGCAACGCGATGCCTGACATGACAGG
>JBIKHR010000118.1:0-8040 GCA_044362035.1 Polaromonas sp.
GACTACAGGCCACTCACCAAGTTTGAAAACCGCGGCCTCAAGCTCGGCCACGGCGTGTGGGACCTGGTGTTCACGCGGGTCTAGGTGAGCCAGTTGCCCGCGCACGGCCTGCCCACAAAAAATGGCGTAGGCCCGAGCTGCGTCGGCCTGCCCGCAGGCAAGTGGCCCACCATCACAGATTTTTTGGTTGAGCGCTTCCCGGCCATCACCCGTGAGGTCTGGCTTGAGCGCATGGCTCACCAGCTGGTGATAGACGAATTCGGGGGGCTGGTCACCCCGGAACGGCCCTACCCCGGCCCTGTGCGCATTTACTACTATCGCGCCGTCGATGTGGAGGCGCGCATCCCGTTTGAAGAAGCTGTGCTGTACCAGGACGACCATCTGGTCGTGGCCGACAAACCGCACTTTCTACCCGTCACGCCGTCTGGTCACTACCTGCAAGAAACACTGCTGGTGCGGCTTAAAAAGCGGCTTGGTATTGACACCTTGATTCCGATTCACCGCATTGACCGCGAGACCGCCGGACTGGTACTGTTCAGCACGCAGCCGGATGAGCGCAATGCCTATCAGGCCATGTTCAGAGACCATGCGGTGACAAAGCACTACGAGGCCATAGCACCTTGGCGGCAAGATTTGACCTGGCCCATCACCCGCAAAAGCCGAATCGTTGAAGACGAACCGTTCTTCAGGCAGCGCGAAGTGCCGGGCCAGCCGAACAGCGAAACCCACATGGATCTGATCGAAAGAAATGGTGACCTGGCCAGGTACGCGCTGAGCCCGGTCACTGGTAAAAAGCACCAGCTGCGCGTCCACATGAACGCGCTGGGCTTGCCGATTTTGAATGACCGGATGTACCCGCCTGTGGCTCATACGCCGGATGATGACTACCGCTTGCCCCTGCAATTGCTGGCCAAGTCGATTGCGTTTACCGACCCTGTGACAGGCCAAGCGCGGCATTTTCAAAGCCAGCTCACCCTGGCTTGACATGCCCTGCAACTGAGGTGACGGGGCGTTCTACGGTTATTGCGGAACATTCAGATAGCGCGTCATCTTTCAGCGAAAATGCGGAGTGACGTCCCGCTCCAGCCTTTTCACTCAATCCCTCCACAAAAACAACCCCAACATGGCTTACTTTTCTTTTCAAAACTTCAAATCATTACTGGGCATCGCCGCTTTGACAGCAGCAAGCGCTTTGACAAGTACCTCGTATGCGCAGACTGTCTTCCGCGTCACCACCATCCCCGAGGAAGCCGCCACTGAGCAGACCCGAAAGTTCGGCCCGATTGTGAAATACCTGGAGAGCAAGCTCGGTCAAAAAGTTGAGTTCATTCCTGTATCTGACTACCCCGCTGCAGTGGAAGCGCTGGTCAACAAGCAGGTAGACATGGTCTGGTTTGGCGGCTTCACGTTTGTGCAAGCAAGCGTGCGTTCTGGCGGCAAAATTGTGCCGATTGCCCAACGCGAGGAAGACACCAAGTTTCAATCCGTGTTCATCACCAAACCTGACTCAGGCATCAAAACGCTGGCCGACCTCAAAGGTAAACAGGTCAGTTTTGGTTCCCAATCATCGACGTCTGGGCATTTGATGCCGCGCAGCTTTTTGCTCGACGCCAAGATTGATCCTGACAAAGACTTCAAGCGCGTGGCTTATTCGGGCGCGCACGACGCCACCATTGCCTCCGTTGTCAGCGGAAAGGTTGACGCAGCTGCGCTGGACATCACCGTTTGGAACAAATTTGTGAAAGAAGGCAAAGTGTCGAATAAAGACGCGGTGGTGTTCTTCACCACGCCGGGTTACTTCAACTACAACTGGTCAGTGCACGCAGACATGCCAGCCGCCCAACGCGAACGCGTTAAAAAAGCGCTGCTGGACATTGACCCTAAGACACCTGAAGGCAAAGAAATTTTGGATTTGAACCGCGCGAGCAAATACATAGCAACAGTGCCCGAGAACTACCGCGGCATCGAAACCGCTGCGCGCAGTGCTGGCTTGCTTAAATAAACAGACCCGTCAACAGACTGATTAACATCGTGCAGGTTCTTCTGGCCGACGCATCGGCGCGCCATCCCGCAGCCAAAGGCAATGTGCCAGATGCACTGCGGCATGTCTCTTTAAAAGTGCAGTCCGGCGAGCAAGTGGCCATCATTGGTCCGTCCGGCGCGGGCAAAACCACCTTGCTGCAATTGACTGCTTGCGCTTTAAGACCCACGACGGGATCGCTCCAACTGGGCGAAGTTGACCCTTGGGGTTTACCGATCCGTGGGCTTCAAAAGTTGCGAGCAAAGTTATTTTTGGCCCCGCAAGTGCCGCCATTGCCGCCGCGCCAGCGTGTGGTGACGGCGGTGCTGGCGGGACTGTTGCCGCAAATGGGTATTTGGGCGAGCCTTCGCAACCTGTTTTATCCGAAGCATATTGAAACGGCTGATGCAGCCCTGGCCAGATTTGATTTGGCTGACAAGCTTTTCGAGCGGGTCGATCGCCTGTCAGGCGGTGAACGGCAACGTGTCGGGCTGGCGCGCATTTTGGCATCGAACGCGCAGTTGCTGCTGGTCGACGAGCCGCTGTCAGCGCTGGATCCAGCGCGCAGTGAGCAGGCCATCAAGGCACTGACCGATATCGCGACCGAGCGCGGCGCAACGCTGGTGGCGACCTTGCACCACGTTGACATGGCCCTGCGGTCATTTCCGCGCATCATTGGCATGCGCGATGGTCAGCTTGTTTTTGATCTTCCTGCCGCACAAGTTTCACCCCAGCACCTGCAAGACTTGTATGCGCAGCACTTGCATGAGCTCGACGGGCCGCCAGTGGCGGCTGATCAGGTGCCCGATGCACCGTCCCTTCCTGCTGCGATGCACTGCCGCTGATGCAGACGGTGATTTCGGAAAACCCAAGCGCGACCCGGCCTGGGTGGGTCGACTGTTCTGGCTACTGGCTGGCGCGGCACTGCTATGGCCTGCGCTTGTGCTGACTGAATTCAAGGTCTGGACACTGTTTGAGGCCAGCAATTTAAAGCCGACCTTGAAATTTTTGGGTGACTTCTTTCCGCCAAAAATAGAAGGCGAATTTTTACTGCTGGTCGCCAAGGAAACCTGGCGCACGGTTGCCATTGCCACTGCCGGTATAGCCCTTGCGTTGGTGCTGGCCGTGCCGCTGGCACTGCTGTCGGTGCGGGTTTTGTCGGTGTCTGCGTTAACCGGCAAGATGAACAGGCTTCCTGCGGTGTTGCGCACACTGCTGCGCTGGGTCATGGTGTTGCTGCGCAGCGTCCCAGAATTGATTTGGGCGCTGATATTTGTACGGGTGGTGGGCCTGGGGCCAACGGCGGGCGTGATCGCGATTGCACTGACCTACGGCGGCATGTTGGGCAAGGTCTATGCCGAAATTCTGGAAAGCGGCGATGCGCAAGTCACGCAGAGTTTGCTGCGCAACGGCGCGGGGCGCCTCCAAGCGTTTTTTTACGGCCTGCTGCCACAAAACGCCGCCGAATTGACCAGCTATTCGGTGTACCGCTGGGAGTGCGCTATTCGTTCGTCAGCCGTGCTGGGCTTTGTGGGCGCGGGTGGCTTGGGTCAGCAAATGGACGCATCGATGAAGATGTTCAATGGATCTGAAGTCGCCACCATGCTGATTGTTTTTATGTTGCTGGTGTGGCTGGCAGATGCCACCAGCGCTTGGTTGCGTAAAGAGCTGGGGTAAAGGTGCAAGTGTTACGCGAATCACCTCGAAAGATGCCGCCGCCGCTGTTTGCTGCGCGGTGCAAGGCATGCTGGTTTATGTTCGGTCTGGTCTGCCTAACGGTTGCCAGCTTTTGGACACTTGAATTGAAGTGGGCGCAGTTCTTCAGTCTGGATGCTGCTGGCCGAATGGGCAAGTTCATTGGCGAATTATTGGTGCCTGAAACCAGCAGCAAATTCTTAACCAAACTCTTTTGGGCTGCGCTAGAAACGCTGGCCATGAGCGCACTGGGCACTCTGTTGGCGGTCATTTTGGGCTTGGCCCTGGCCGTGCCGGCCAGCAAAACGCACCATGACGACCCAGCCCGCTGGCGTGGCATCAGCCGCGCGGTGTTGAATATGCTGCGCAGCATTCCAGAGCTGGTGTGGGCAGCGCTGCTGCTGATCAGCGCGGGCTTGGGGCCACTGGCCGGTACGCTGGCTTTGGCGCTGCACACGTCAGGCGTGCTGGGCCGCTTGTTTGCTGAAAGCATTGAAAACGCGGGCGCTGGCCCAGCGTTTGCGCTGCGTTGCCGCGGTATCACAGAGGCCAAAATTTTTTGGTACGCGACTCTGCCGCAAATCTTGCCGCAGCTCGCTAGCTACACCCTGTACCGTTGGGAAAACAATATCCGCGCCGCCGCTGTGCTGGGCGTGGTGGGCGCTGGGGGCTTGGGTCAAATGCTTGCTTTTCACATGGGCCTGTTCCAGATGGGTGAAACGGGCAGTATTTTGCTGGCCATGCTGGTGCTGGTGGCACTCGTCGACGCCCTGAGTTTCACCACCCGCCGCTGGATGGCAGCGTAGGCAATCAGCTACTGAATGAACGCCGACTGCCAGCGAATATTCAAACCCGCTCGCTCACCCAAGCCAGCACGGACCTGAGCGCATCAGGCAGTTTTGAAGCATCCGTACCGCCGGCCATCGCCATGTTGGCCTTGCCGCCGCCCTTGCCGCCGACTTGCTGCGCCACAAAGTTGACCAGTTCCCCGGCCTTGACCTTGCCAACGCTGTCAGCGGTGACGCCGGCAGCGATCTGCACTTTGTCGCCATCCACAGCGGCCAGCACGATGACAGCGGTTTTCAGCTTGTCTTTCAACTTGTCCATGGTGTCGCGCAAGGTCTTGGCGTCAGCGCCTTCGAGGCGCGCGGCCAGCACTTTGAGACCCTTGATGTCAACGGCTTGCAGCATCAACTCGTCACCCTGGCTGGAAGCCAGCTTGCCCTTGAGCGCAGCGACTTCTTTTTCCAGGCTGCGCATCTGCTCGAGCATCTGGCCGATGCGGCCCTGCAACTCGTTCGGGCTGGCCTTGAGCGAGGACGCGGCGGCTTGCACGGTGTCTTCCAGCGACTGCAAATAGGCCAGCGCGTTGGCGCCGGTCACGGCCTCGATGCGGCGCACGCCAGCGGCCACGCCGCTTTCGCCCACCACCTTGAACAGGCCGATGTCACCGGTGCGGCCCACGTGGGTACCGCCGCAGAGTTCTTTGCTCGAACCGATGCTCAGCACGCGCACGGTCTCGCCGTACTTCTCGCCAAACAACATCATGGCGCCGGTTTTTTGGGCGGCTTCGATGCCCATCACGGCAGCATCGGTGGCGGCGTTAGCCAAAATTTCGGCGTTGACGCGCACTTCAATCTCGCGGATCTGCGCGTCGGTCACGGGGGCGTTGTGCGTGAAGTCAAAGCGCGTCCGATCGGCGTTGACCAAGCTGCCTTTTTGCTGCACATGCTCGCCCAGCACTTCGCGCAAAGCCTTGTGCATCAGGTGGGTGGCACTGTGGTTGCGCACGGTGGCGCCGCGCACGTCCAGACTGACTTGCGCTGCCACATGGTCGCCCACATTGAGCGTGCCTTGCGCCAGCGTGCCGTGGTGGCCGTAAACGTCGGCCTTGATCTTTTGCGTGTCGCCCACTTCAAAGCGGGCCGAGCCGCTGGTCAGCACGCCTTCGTCGCCCACCTGGCCGCCGCTTTCGGCATAAAACGGGGTGGCGTCCAGCACCACCACGCCGCTCTGGCCGACCTTGAGCGCCGCCACCGGCGCGCCGTCCAGGTACAGCGCCACGATCTTGGCCGAAGCGTCCAGTCGCTCGTAGCCGACGAATTCATTGCCCTTGCCGGTGTAGTCCAGCGCGCGGTCCATCTTGAACTTGCCGGCGGCTCGGGCCTGGGCTTTTTGCTTGTCCATGGCGGCGGCAAAACCGGCTTCGTCCACGCTCAGGCCGCGCTCGCGACAGACGTCGGCCGACAAGTCCAGCGGAAAGCCGTAGGTGTCGTGCAGCTTGAAGGCTACTTCGCCGGGCAGCACCTTGGCACCACCTGCAAGCGCAGAGTCCAGAATGTCCATGCCGCTGGCCAGCGTTTCAAAAAAGCGCTCTTCCTCGGTTTTCAAAATCTCGGTGATGCGCTTTTCATCAGCCTTCAGGCGCGGGTAGGCTTCGCCCATCAGCTTGACCAGGTCGGCCACCAGTTTGTGAAAGAACGGTGTCTTTTTGCCCAGCAGGTAACCGTGGCGAATGGCGCGGCGGATGATGCGGCGCTGCACGTAGCCACGGCCTTCGTTGGACGGCACCACGCCGTCGCTGACTAAAAACGCGGTGGCGCGGACGTGGTCGGCGATCACGCGCAGGCTCTTGTTGTTCAGGTCTTTTTCGCCGGTCTCGCGCGAAGCGGCCTTGATCAGCGCGTCAAAGATGTCGATCTCGTAGTTGCTGTGCACGTGCTGCAAGATGGCGGCCAGACGCTCCAGGCCCATGCCGGTGTCCACGCACGGCGCAGGCAAAGGCTTGAGGCTGCCATCGGTCTGCATGTCGAACTGCATGAACACATGGTTCCAGATCTCGATGTAGCGGTCGCCGTCCTGCTCGGGGCTGCCGGGCGGGCCGCCGGCGATCTCGGGGCCGTGGTCATAAAAGATTTCGCTGCACGGGCCGCAGGGGCCGGTGTCGGCCATCATCCAGAAGTTGTCGGACTGGTACTTGGCGCCCTTGTTGTCGCCAATGCGCACCACGCGCTCAGGTGGCAGACCGATCTCTTTGGTCCAGATATCGTAAGCCTCGTCATCGTCAATGTAGACCGTGGCCCACAGCTTGTCGGCCGGTAGTTTGTAGACCTCGGTCAGCAGCTCCCAGCCCCACTTGAGCGACTCGCGCTTGAAGTAGTCGCCAAAGCTCCAGTTGCCGAGCATCTCAAAAAACGTGTGGTGACGCGCCGTGTAGCCCACGTTTTCCAGGTCGTTGTGCTTGCCGCCGGCGCGCAGGCAGGCCTGCACCGAGGCGGCCCGCACGTAAGGCCGTTTGTCGGTGCCCAAAAACACATCTTTGAACTGCACCATGCCCGAGTTGGTGAACATGAGTGTCGGGTCGTTGCCCGGCACCAGCGGGCTGGACTGCACCGCCGTGTGGCCCTTGGAGACAAAGAAATCAAGAAAAGTCTTGCGGATGTCGGCGACGGTGAAATTGGGTTGGCTCATGGGACTTGATGATGTGGCCCCCAGCGCGCAGCCGTGGGCCTGTGAAAAAAGAACCCTTCATTATAAGTTTCACGCCCATGCGGCCGACCTGCGGCCCTGCTACTGCCAAGCCAAGCCTCAGCCCACCGTCTTCCAGCTGCCGTCGGCCTGCCGGCAAGCCTGGCCATAAATCGTTTCCGGCTTGCCGCCGACCACCGCTTTGACGGTGTATTCGCGGCAAGGCCCGGTGGGCGCCTCATAAGAGCGGGTGGGCGTGACGGTGTACTGGTTGCGCGTGTCGGGGTTGACCCAGGTGGTGGGCACGGAGGTGCGCACGTTTTCCAGGGCATGCGCGGTTTTCAACCGGTCGTTGTCATCCATGGAGCGGCCCACATTGCCGCCCACCGATGCCCCGATCATGGTGCCCACAATGGTGGCAGCCGTGCGGCCACTGCCCTTGCCGACCTGTGAACCCAACACGCCGCCCAGCAGACCGCCAATGATCATGCCGCTTTGCTCTTGCTGGCCCTGCTGGTTGGCACAACCGGCCAGCGATACCACCAGCGCCGACACCAGCGCGGCCTTGTGAATGTTTTTCATGCGAATCTCCTGAAGGGGTGAAAGTTGCGAACCACTGAAAATCTTAGTGATTCGCTACCCCGACAAGTTGACGCATCTCAAACACAGGCCAGACACCGGCTACTGCCGGGCAATCAATCGCTCTACAGCAGCGTGACCAGCATGTTGCCGCGCACCACCAGGTTGCCGCTGGGGTGTCTAAAACTTCTGAATTCATAGACTAGCCTCCTGGTCTGGCTGCTTCCGTCTGGCGGGAGTTCCGGCAGGAAAAAACTACAATCCCCTCCACGCGGGTG
>JBIKHR010000119.1:0-8017 GCA_044362035.1 Polaromonas sp.
CATGGGCATGAAGGACACCAGCAGGTACAGCGTCTGGCGACCCTCTTGCGTCCAGTAGTCCACCTTCTCGGCCACCGCCGCCAGCGCGCCCGGCGGGCGGCGCTCGATCACGCTGCGCATCGGGTCGACCGCGGGCGCGGGCGCACCGGCTGCAGCTGCTACGGCTGCGGCCTCGGGGGAAGGATGCACCTCGAGTACCGAGCCCAGGATGCTGTTGGGCCGGTAGGTGGCCAGGCCCTTGAGCTGGGCGCGCCAGGCTTGCAGGTACAAGTCCTTGAAGTCGGCATACGGGTAGTCGGCCGGCACGTTGACGGTCTTCGAGATCGCCGTGTCCACAAAGGGCTGGACGCTTTTCATCATGGCGATGTGGTCGGCCGCCGGCATGTCCAGCGCGCTGACAAAGTAGGCCGGCAAGTGGGCGATGTCGCCGCCCAGCTCGCGGTACAGGCGCCAGGCGTGGTCTTCCACCGCGTACTCGGTGGTGGTGCCGTCGGCCTCGCGTTTCTTGCGGCGGTACATCCACGAAAACGAGGGCTCGATGCCGTTGGAGGCGTTGTCGGCAAAGGCCAGGCTGACGGTGCCGGTGGGGGCGATCGACAGCAGGTGGCTGTTGCGGATGCCGTGCGTGCGGATGTCAGCCTGCAGTGCCTTGGGCAAGCGGCTGGCAAAGGTGCCGCCGGCCAGATAGCCCTCGGCTTCGAAGCGCGCAAACGGGCCTTTCTCGCGGGCCAGCGCGACCGAGGCCGCATAGGCCGCGTCACGCATGCGCTCGGCGATGTGCGCGGCCTGGTTGCGGCCTTCGGCGCTGTCGTAGCGCAGGCACAGCATGGCCAGCGCGTTGCCCAGCCCGGTGAAACCGACGCCGATGCGGCGTTTGGACGCGGCTTCCTCGCGCTGTTGCGGCAGCGGCCAGAAGGTCAGGTCCAGCACGTTGTCGAGCGCGCGCACCTGGGTGGTCACCGAGGCTTCAAACGCTTTGACGTCAAACACCGGCGTGCCGCCAAAGCCAAAAGGGTGGCGCACAAAACGCGTCAGGATGATGGGGCCAAGGTCGCAGCAGCCGTAGGGCGGCAGCGGCTGCTCGCCGCAGGGGTTGGTTGCGCTGATGGACTCGCAGTAGCGCAGGTTGTTGTCCTGGTTGATCGGGTCCAGAAACAAGATGCCCGGCTCGGCAAAGTCGTAGGCCGACTGCATCACCGTGTCCCAGAGTTCGCGCGCGGCCAGCGTGCGGTAAACCCACAGACCGTCGGGCCGCTGGAAGCTGCCCGCAGCCTTCAGCTCGGCCCCCGGCGCGGCGCGGTGCACCAGCTCCCAGGGCTGGTCGTCCAGCAGCGCCTGCATGAAGGCGTCGCTCACGCCGACCGAGACATTGAAGTTGTTCCAGCGCCCCGGCGTGCGCTTGGACGTGATGAACTCCAGCACGTCAGGATGGTCCATGCGCAGCACGCCCATCTGCGCGCCGCGCCGTGCGCCTGCGCTTTCGACCGTGGCGCAAGACTGGTCAAACACATTTATGTAGCTGCACGGGCCGGAGGCGATGGAGGCCGTGCCTTTGACATAGGCACCACGCGGCCGGATGCGTGAAAAGTCATAGCCCACGCCGCCACCGCGCCGCATGGTTTCGGCGGCTTCGCGCAGCGCTTCGTAGATGCCCGGGTAGCCCTCGTCGTCCAGGCCCTGGATGCAGTCGCCCACGGGCTGCACAAAGCAGTTGATCAAGGTGGCTTGAATGTCGGTGCCCGCCGCGCTCATGATGCGGCCCGCGCCAATCGCGCCGGCGTGCAGGTTGGCCAGGAAAAGGGCTTCATGCTGAGGGCGCGTGGCTTCAGCCTCGACCGAGGCCAGGGCGCGGGCCACGCGGCGGTAAACGTCTTCGGCACCGGTCTCGCCGGCCTTGAGGTATTTTTCGCGCAGCACATCGGCGCTGATGGGCTGGGTGGCGGTGAGGTCTTGCGGGCGTTCCATGTTTTTTTGTTCGTCGCGTTTCATGCGCTGGCTTCTTCCAGAGTGAGAGGCGCGGGTTGGCGGCCGGTGATCAGGTACTGCATCAGGTCTTCGACGGACCGTATCTCCTGACCGAAAGGCAGCAGGCCGGCACCGCGAAAGTACAGGCCCTTGTCGGTTTCGCCGGTCATCGCATGGCCGAGTTGCTGGTCAATGCAGAACTGGCCCATGGCGGCGTTGCCGTCACGCAGGCCGCAGTGGCTCAGGCAGTCAAAAGACATATTGCATTTTTTCTTTTCGTGGGCGTGCGCTTGGAGCTTGTGCTCAATGCGCAGGTATTTGTTGAGCCAGGGTGTGCGCACCGCCCGCGCCGGCAGGCCGGCCACGCTGATGAACTCGACCAGGTCTTCGGGCCGGGCTTCAGCCAGGATGCGTTTGAAGGCCGGGTCGGCGTCGCATTCGCGCGTCACGGCAAAGGCCGTACCCAGTTGCACCGCCGCCGCACCCAGCGCCTGCAAGCGCAGGATGTCGGCGTGGCTGCTGACGCCGCCGGCGGCGATCAGCGGAATCTCGCGCTCGATGCCGGCAGTCTTGAAGAATTCCAGCACCTGCGGAATCACGTTCTCAAACTCAAAGCGCGGGTCTTGCAGGTCCGCCACCTTGGCGGCGCCCAGGTGACCGCCGGCCAGGCGCGGATGCTCGATGACGATGGCGTCAGGCAGCCGGCCTTTCTTTTCCCATTTGCGCACCAGCAGCTGCACGCCGCGCGCGTCCGACAAGATCGGGATCAGCGCTGTGGCCGGAAAGTCACGCGCAATTTCGGGCAGGTCCAGCGGCAGGCCGGCACCGACGACGATGGCGTCTGCGCCACTGGCCAGCGCTTGCCGCACATAGGCCTCGTAGGCGCTCAGGGCCTTCATCACGTTGACAGCGATCAGACCGTTGCCTCCGGCGATCTGACGGGCGGCCTGGATCTCGCGGTCCAGTGCGAGCAGGTTGGCCGCGTCAATCAGCTCGCGCGCGTTGGTTTCTTTGTCGAGGTGGCCGGTTTGCGCTATCAGGTCGGGGTGACGGCGCCGCAGGTCCACCGAGGAGATGGTGCCGACGCCGCCCAGCCGCGCCACCGCGCCGGCCAGCCCGCTGGCCGACACGCCCACGCCCATGCCGCCTTGCACCACCGGCAGCAGCGTGCGTCCGGCCAGCCGCAGCGGCCGCAGCCCGGCGTCCAGCGCCAGACGCCTGAAATTTGCCGCCAATTCACTGAGAAATGACTTGTCCATCGTTTTCCACATAAGGTTGATAAGGGCCCGTGCCCGTGTTGGAGGCTAACGAGGCTGGAACGAAGTCACCTTGTTGTGCATCAAACACATGGATTTCTCCTTCTTCAATGACGTAATACCAGCCATGCAGGGTCAATTGGCCCGCCATGACCTGCCGCTGGACCATCGGATAGGCCATCAGGCGCTCGAGTTGCAGCACCACGGCGCGTTGTTCGGTGCGGCGCATGGCTTCGGCGCAAGGCTGCACCGGCAGCAGCGCCTCACTGGCCAGCTTGAGCCAGCTGCGCAGTGCAACGGCTTCCTCGGGCACGCCGTCATAGGCTGCCCGGATGGCGCCGCAGTGGCTGTGGCCGCAGACGATGATGCGCTCGACCTTCAGGCTGAGCACCGCGAATTCAATGGCGGCGGTGGTGCCGTGCAGCCCGTGCGACCCGTCATAAGGCGGAATGAAGGCGCCCACGTTGCGCACGATGAACAGCTCGCCGGGGCCGGTACCCGTCAGGAGATAGGGCACCAGACGCGAGTCGGAGCAGCCGATGAACAGGGTCTTGGGATGCTGCCCCTCAGCCACCAGGTCCTGAAAGCGCTGCTGATGCAGTGGAAAGTAGTCGGAATGAAATCGCCGCAGGCGCAGCAACAGCTCGTCGTCGCGGGCCGAAGCAGCGCTCTGGGTCATTGCAGCAAGGGCGAGTCCGCGGCATCGAGCTCGACGCCTTCAACCAGGGCCTGGCCCGCCAGCACGCTCATGTACTGGTGCAGCGCGCGGCCGCGTGATTGCAGCGTCAGCAGCGCGTTTATTCGCTCGGCCACGTCGTCGTAGGCCAGCTGCCGGCCGCTGCGGCGCTCAAGCACATCGATGATGTGAAAGCCAAAACGGGTGTGAAAAAGACGCGGATGCACGCCGGTGCCGGTTTGGGCATGCGCCAGGTGAAACAGCTCGGTGGCCAGTTCGGGCGCGCAGTCTTCGGGCCCGACCCAGCCCAGGTCGCCGCCCCGGGCGCTGCTCGGGCAGTTTGACAAATCGGCAGCCATCTCTGCAAAACGCCCGTGGCGAACACTCTTGTGCGTGAGCTCCAGCAAGGCCCGCTCGGCATGCACCGTCAGCGCCTGCACATTGACACCAGGCGTGACGGCAAACAGGATGTGCCGCAAACGCAGCGCCTGACCAACGACAAATTGCGCCTGGTGCGCTGCGTGGTAACGCCGGCCTTCGTCGGGGCTGGGCTGGGGTGTGATGACGGCACTGTCCACCATGGCTTCAAGAACGGTGCGCTCGGCTTCGTTGAGCTCCGGCGCACTGAGCGCATCAGGCCCGCGGTGGCGCGGCAGCAGTCCGAGCCGCACCGCCTGCTGACGCAGCAGCTCGGAGTAGGCCAGCTCGCGCAGTAAGTCAGGGTCGGGCTGCTGGCCGGGCGCATGGAGTGCGATGCCGTTGATGCAGGCGGAAGTGATCAGAGTCATGCGAGGCCTTGTGCGTGGGGTCAATGGCGGGGCTGGGGCCGGGATGCCCGCAGTCCCAGGCGCCGACTGCGCACCATCTGGTAAGGGCGAAAGACGTAGGCGACCGAGCCGAAGCCGCTCCACACATGCACCAGGCGGGTGAAGGGAAAGATCAGAAAGATCGACATGCCCAGGAACATGTGCGCTTTGAAGAGCCAGCCGGCTTCGGCCAGCAACTCGGACGCGCCGGCGCGAAAGGTCATGATGTGCTGCGCCCAGCCGGCGAGCTTGAGCATCATGCTGCCGTCCAGATGCTGAGCCGACATCGGGATCGTGGCCAGGCCGAGCGCCAGTTGCAGCCACAGCAGCACCAGCAGCACGATATCGCTGCTTTTGGAGTTCACGCGGATGCGCGGGTCCGACAGCCGGCGGTGCAGCAGGATCGTCACGCCGATAAAACCCAGCAAGCCAAACAGCCCGCCCGAGAGCATGGCCACCAGTTGCTTGTCGCCAGCGCTGATGAAGGGCTCATACATGAAGTGCGGGGTCAGCATGCCAAAGCTGTGACCGAAGAACAGGAACAGCACGCCGACGTGAAACAGATTGCTGCCCCAGCGCAGCTGGCCTGCCCGCAGCAGTTGTGACGAATCGCTCTTCCAGGTGTACTGGTCCCGGTCGAAGCGGATCAGGCTGCCGAGCAGAAACACCGCCAGGCAGAGGTAGGGATAGATGCCGAACAGGAAGTGGTCGAGGTAGCTCATGCCTGGGCTCCCGGCGCGCGTCGCGTCTGGCGCACGATGTGAATCGCTTGCGGCTGGCCGGGCTTGGCCTGGCCCTGCGTCGAGCAACCGTCAAACACCACCGGCTCGGCCCAGACCGTGTCCAGCGCTTCCTCGGGGGCAATGAGCACCGGCTGAGCTTTTTCGCCGGCCAGTTCAAGCAGCGCGCCCAGCACGGCGGCGTAAGCGCTGTTGCGCTGCTGCAGAGCGGCAAAGATGGCATTGAAAATGTGCGCCATCTCAGCCAGAAACTCACGCGCTTCGCGGGGCGG
The DNA here is from genome assembly GCA_044362035.1 of Polaromonas sp. Taxonomy (GTDB): domain Bacteria; phylum Pseudomonadota; class Gammaproteobacteria; order Burkholderiales; family Burkholderiaceae_C; genus Polaromonas. The sequence continues at coordinate 5,716 of JBIKHR010000119.1, forward strand.
CTGGGTCGAGGTGAACTCCAGCACCACCGGCAGAAAGTCCGGCATCTCGCCTTCGGCCAGAAACAGGCCGGCTTTTTCATAGGTTTGCGCCAGGTCGATCATGGCCGGGCCGCGCTCGCGCGAGTCGCCGTGGACATGCTCGAAAAGGTGCAGCGAGGTCGCGCGGCCCCGGTCGAAGAGTTCCACATACGCGGCTTCGGTGTCCAGCGAGGCCGGCCGCCCGAGTTGCTCGATCAGGGCGTCCAGCTCGGCCAGCCGCAACGGTGTCAAGGCGCGCTCTTCGTGCAGGGCCTGTTGCAGCTCGCTCAGATGGCCGCGCAGTTCGGCGTCGGGGTAGCCGAGCAAGCGGGCCAGCACGCGCAGGCTTTTGCCGGCAGCTGCGGGTGTGTAGAAAAGTGCCATGGGTCAGACCTCCAATTTGATGGGGATGGTGCGTTTATGTTGGCCACCGAACAGGCTCAGTTCGCTGGCGCCGTCAGAGCAGCCGTTGCCGAAGCTGAAGCCGCAGCCGCCACGCATGTCGAAGGCGTTCTCGGCGTATTCACGGTGCGATGAGGGAATCACGAAGCGGTCTTCGTAGTTGGCAATGGCCATGATGTGGTACATCTCTTCGACCTCGGCCACACTCAGGCCGGCTTGCGCCAGCACCGCCAGGTTCTGCACCCGGTCCACGTGCTTGCTGCGCTGATAGGCGCGCATGGCCAGCATGCGTTCGAGTGCGCGAATCACAGGTGAGGTATCACCCGCCGTCAGCAGATTGGCCAGGTACTGCACCGGTATGCGCATCTGGGCGATGTCGGGCAGCTCGCCATGCACGCCGATCTGTCCCGCGTTGGCCGCCGAGGTGATCGGTGACAGCGGCGGCACATACCAGACCATCGGCAAAGTGCGGTACTCGGGGTGCAGTGGCAGGGCCACTTTCCATTCAACGGCCATCTTGTAGACCGGGCTGCGGCGCGCGCCTTCCAGCCAGGCTTCGGGAATGCCGTCCAGCCGTGCCTGTGCGATGACCGCCGGGTCGTTCGGGTTCAGGAAAATACCCAGCTGCGCCTCGTACAGGTCCTTGTCGTCCGGCACGCTCGCGGCTTCCTGGATGCGGTCGGCGTCATACAGCACCACGCCCAGGTAACGGATGCGGCCCACGCAGGTTTCGCTGCACACAGTGGGTTGACCGGCCTCGATGCGCGGGTAGCAGAAGGTGCATTTTTCGGCCTTGCCGCTTTTCCAGTTGTAGTAGATTTTTTTGTAGGGGCAACCTGATACACACATGCGCCAGCCACGGCACTTGTCCTGGTCGATCAGCACGATGCCGTCTTCCTCGCGCTTGTAGATCGAGCCTGACGGGCAACTCGCCACGCAGGCCGGGTTCAGGCAGTGCTCGCACAGGCGCGGCAGGTACATCATGAAGGTGTTCTCGAACTGGCCCACCATGTCTTTTTGCACTTGCTCGAAGTTGGCCAGGTTGGCGTCCTTGCTGCGCTTGGAAAATTCGCCGCCCAGGATCTCTTCCCAGTTCGGGCCCCACTCGATTTTTTCCATGCGCTTGCCGGTGATCAGGCTGCGCGGTCGGGCGGTCGGTGTGGCCTTCATTTCGGGCGCCGATTGCAGGTGGGCGTAGTCGAAGGTGAAGGGCTCGTAGTAGTCGTCGATCTGCGGCATGTTCGGGTTGGCGAACAGGCGCATCAGCAGTTTCCATTTACCGCCCTGGCGCGGCTCGATGGAGCCGTCACTCTTGCGCACCCAGCCGCCTTGCCACTTGTCCTGGTTTTCCCATTCCTTGGGGTAACCGATGCCGGGTTTGGTCTCGACGTTGTTGAACCAGGCGTACTCCATGCCGGGACGGCTGGTCCAGACGTTTTTGCAGGTCACCGAGCAGGTGTGGCAACCGATGCATTTGTCGAGGTTGAGCACCATGCCGATTTGCGCGCGTACCTTCATGCTGCTTCTCCCATTTGTTGCACGGCCCGCACGTACTCGTCATCGGTTGGCGTGTCCAGCCAGTCCACCTGGTTCATCTTGCGAACCACCACGAACTCGTCGCGGTTGGTGCCGATGGTCCCGTAGTAATTGAAGCCGTAGGACAGCTGCGCGTAACCACCGATCATGTGGGTGGGCTTGAGCACGATGCGGGTGACCGAGTTGTGAATGCCGCCGCGCTGGCCGGTGATCTCCGAGCCGGGCGTGTTGACAATTTTTTCCTGCGCGTGGTACATCATCACCATGCCGGGCTTGACGCGCTGGCTGACCACGGCGCGTGCGGCGATCGCGCCGTTGACGTTGTAGGCCTCAATCCAGTCGTTGT
>JBIKHR010000120.1:0-8015 GCA_044362035.1 Polaromonas sp.
GGCCGCGGCCTGCGCAGTGTGGCCGCCGAAGGCTTCAAGGCGCCGGGCGTGGTGGTCAGCTACACCACCGACTCTGATATTCAGTCCGGCAAAAAATTCCTTGAGCAAGGCTTGCAGACCGCTGCCGGCGTGCCGCTGCAATGCGACGAGCGGCCGGACTTCAAGACCTTCCGTATCGGCCTCTTTGGTCTGGACAAATGGCATCAGGGCGATCGCACCGTGGCCCAACTGGCCGGTGCGCTGGACCGTGTCGGCCTGACTGCGCCCGTGGCTGAAACTGCTTAATCGATACAAGAGACGTGCCCATGAAATGTGCGCTGGTAGGGTCCCGCTTTTTTGCCGCGTCTGTCTTTGAGGCGCTGCGCCACGAAGAAGGCATTGAGTTCACCAGCATCGTGGCGCCGGCCGCAGACGACCGGCTGGCGCTGGCCGGCCGCGCTGCAGGCATCGCTGTGCATGTGCTGGACAACCCCAAGATCGTGCCGGCAGAAGCCATTGCCGAAGGCACCGAGCTGATCATTGCCGCCCACACCCATGCCCGCGTGAGTGACGGGGCGCTGGCCCGCTCGCGCTTGGGCGGCGTGGGTTACCACCCCTCGTTGTTGCCCAGACACCGCGGCATTGCGGCGGTGGAATGGACCATTCTTGAAGGCGACGCCATTGCCGGCGGCTCGGTCTACCACCTTGCCGATGGTTGGGACGCGGGCGGCATTGCCGCGCAGGACTGGTGCTTTGTCAAAAAAGGCGAGAACGCACGCGAGTTGTGGGAACGCGCGCTAGCGCCCATGGGCATCAACCTCTTGCGCCAGGTGGTGAAAGGCGCGCGCCAGACCGGCCAGGTGCCTGCCAATGTGCAAGACCCGGCTTTTGCCACCCGGGCACCCATGATTCGCAAGGCCGTCGTCTTGCCTGGCGAGGCGGCGCCCACCAACACTTCGCTGGTGGTGTCCATCGTTGGCACCGACCGCCCGGGTATCGTCAACGCACTGGCCGAGCGCGCGCAGCGCTTTGGTGCCAATTGGGCGGCCAGCCGCATGACACGCCTGGCCGGTGAATTTGCCGGCATGGTTCATTTCGAGGTGCCGCGCGAGAACGCACAGGCACTGACCACCTCTTTGCAAGGGCTGGCCTCCAGCGGCTTGCAGGTCGTGATTGCCGCAAGCGATGGTGCGGCTTTGCCTGCATCGCTGCGGCTGGTTGAACTCGAGCTGGTCGGCGAAGACCAGGTCGGCATCGTCAGCAAACTCACCCAGGTGCTGGCCGAACGGGCCATCAGCATCGAGAGTATTCACACCGACATCGTGAGCAGTGTGCCCGGCCAGAAGACCTTCAAGGTCAAGGCGCAATTGCGTGTGCCGGCCACCCTGTCGGTCGAGGCGCTGCAGCGCGATGTAGGTGCGCTGGCCAGCGACATGATGCTCGATATCGCACTGGGCGAGGGGCAGGACGGCGGGCTTTAAACGGTGCTGTCAGACGCCGGCACTGCGCCTGAACTCCCCCGGCGTGCAACCGGCCCAGGCGCGAAACGCCCGGATGAAGCTTTTCTCGTTTTGAAAACCTGACGCCGCCGCTACCTGCTTGACTGGCTGGCGTGTGCGCAACAACAAGTCGCGCGCGCGTTCGCTGCGCACCTCGTCTTTCAGCGCTTGCAGGCAGGCGCCTTCCTCTTGCAGTTGCCGGTGCAGCGAGCGCGCCGACATGTTCAGCAGCGCGGCCAAGCTGTGCGCGTTATGGCTGAGCACCTCCGGATTGGCCAGCGCCTGGCGCACCTGACGCACCAGCAGGCGGTCGCGGCGGTATTGCTGCACCGTCAGCGGCAGTGCGCGTTGCAGCATGAGTTGCAGTGCTTTCTCATCGCGTCGCAGGGGCAGGCTCAGGTAGCGGGCGTCAAAGTGCAGCTCCGCCCGGGCCGCGTCAAACTGCACCGGACCTGGAAACATCAAGGCATAGGCCGGGGCATGCGCGGGCGCGGCAAAGGGCAGCAACGCGGCTTGCAGTGCAATCCGCGAGTCGATGTACCAGCAGGCCAGGCCGTGGATGTTGCGCAGCACATGCACCAGACCGAATTCGCGCGCCCCGGCGCTGTGGCGGGCCAGGTCGGCGCGTTCATCAATCACGATGGCGGCGCTGTCGCCGACGCTGATGAGCTGCAATTGAATGTCGTCTGCCAGCAGGGCGTGGTGGCGACACCAGCGCTTGAGGGCCACGCCCAGGTCGGGTGCGCTGAGTGAAGCGCGTGCCAGCATGCCGTAGCTGCCCCAGGGCAGGCGGCGGCTGAAAGCGCCCAGGGCTTCGTCGTCCAGCTCCTGCATGGCCGCGCCGGACAATGCTTCCATCTGGCGCGCCGTGATGCGGCCTTCTTTTTTGTGCAGTTGCGCTGGCGTGATCTGTGCCAGCTTCAGGGCGTTCGCCGGGTTGCGGTCCGTGCGCCGGTAAACGGCTTCTATTTCCCTTGCAAATGCCATGGGCGTTGCAGCCACGGGCGGCGTAGGGGTGGCGGTTGGCAGGCGGTCAGACATGGCCGGAGTTTGCAGTTATTTGGCGCGATTTGCAACCTTTCTGGCGGCCGGCAGAGGGCATTTGGGACTAAGCTGAGCGTCTGGCGCCAGCCGCACGCGGCGCCCCGCAAAGAGGAAAAACATGTCAGTTCTGGAAACTAAGCTCAACGCCCGATCCGCCGACTTTCAGGCCAATGCGGCCGCCCTGCGCGAGCAGGTGCAAGACCTGACGGCGCAGGTCGCCAGGGTGGCTGCCGGTGGCGGCGATGTGGCGCGCGCCAAACATGTGGCGCGTGGCAAGTTGCCGCCGCGTGAACGCGTGCAAATGCTGCTGGACCCGGGCACCCCTTTTCTGGAACTGGCCCCACTGGCAGCGCTGGCCATGTACCCGGACCGCGACGGCAGCGACAGCGCGCCATGCGCCGGTCTGATTGCCGGCATCGGCCGTGTCAGCGGCGTCGATTGCCTGATCATCTGCAACGACGCCACGGTCAAAGGCGGCACCTACTACCCGATGACGGTGAAAAAGCATTTACGGGCCCAGGAAGTGGCCATGCAAAACAACTTGCCCTGCATTTACTTGGTGGACTCGGGCGGCGCCAACTTGCCCAACCAGGACGACGTGTTCCCGGACCGCGACCATTTCGGCCGCATCTTCTACAACCAGGCCAACATGAGCGCGCAGGGCATCGCGCAGATCGCCGTCGTCATGGGCAGCTGCACGGCGGGCGGCGCCTACGTGCCGGCCATGAGCGACGAAACCATCATCGTCAAGAACCAGGGCACGATTTTTCTGGGCGGTCCACCACTGGTGAAAGCCGCCATCGGCGAGATCGTGAGCGCTGAAGACCTGGGCGGCGGCGACGTGCACACACGCCTGTCGGGCGTGGCCGACCATCTGGCGCAAAACGATGCGCATGCGCTGGCGCTGGCGCGGCAGGCCGTGGCCAGCCTGAACCGCGGCAAGCGCGTCGAACAAACCCTGCGCACGCCGGTGCCGCCGCTGTACGAGGCGAGCGAGCTGTACGGTGTGATCCCGGCCGACACGCGCAAGCCCTATGACGTGCACGAGGTGATCGCCCGCATCGTCGATGGCAGCGAGTTCCACGAGTTCAAGGCGCGCTATGGCGCCACACTGGTCTGCGGCTTTGCGCACATCGAAGGCATGCCGGTGGGCATCATCGCCAACAACGGTGTGCTGTTTTCCGAAAGCGCGCAAAAGGGCGCGCACTTCATTGAGCTGTGCTGCCAGCGCAAGGTGCCGCTGGTGTTTTTGCAGAACATCACCGGCTTCATGGTCGGGCGCAAATACGAAAGCGAAGGCATTGCGCGCCACGGCGCCAAGATGGTCACAGCGGTGGCTACGGCCAGTGTGCCCAAGTTCACGGTGATCATCGGCGGCAGTTACGGCGCCGGTAACTACGGCATGTGTGGCCGCGCTTTTTCGCCACGGTTTTTGTGGATGTGGCCGAACGCGCGCATCTGCGTCATGGGCGGCGAGCAGGCGGCCGGCGTGCTGGCCACCGTCAAGCGCGACGGCATTGAAGGGCGCGGCGGCCAATGGAGCGCTGAAGAAGAAGCGGCCTTCAAGCAACCTGTGCTCGACCAGTTCGCCCAGCAGTCGCACCCTTACTACGCCAGTGCGCGCCTGTGGGATGACGGCGTAATTGACCCGGCAGACACCCGCCGCGTGCTGGCGCTGGGTTTGTCGGCTTCGCTCAATGCACCGATTGGCGAGCCTAAATTTGGCATTTTCCGGATGTGATTGTTTATGAGTTTGCTGCGCCGGAACTAAGCACAAGTCATTGGAACCCCTGTATGAAAAGCATTTACGAAACCGCCGAGCACGAACTGCTGCGCGACCAGATCGCCCGCTTCATCGCCAAAGAAGTCGAGCCGCACGCAGCCGCCTGGGAAGACGCCGGCATGGTACCGCGCGAGGTGCTGCGCCGCATGGGCCAGGCCGGTTTGCTGGGCCTCATGTACGAGGGTCAGTACGGCGGCGGCGAGGGCGATGCGCTGACCAACCTGGTGTTTGCCGAAGCCCTGTCGCAGTCCACCTTTGCCGGCTTCATCATCACCGTGCTGGTGCACACCGACATGGCCAGTCCGCACCTGCACCATGCGGGCACGCCGGCGCAAAAAGCCCGCTACCTGCCAGGCGTGACCTCGGGCGAGTTGATCACGGCGGTCGGCATCAGCGAGCCGGGTGCCGGCTCGGACGTGGCCGGCATCCGCACCAACGCGCGCAGGGAAGGCGACGAGTGGGTCATCAACGGCACCAAGATGTTCATCACCAATGGCGTGCATGCCGACCTGTACTTTGTGGCCGCCAAGACCGGACCGGGCCGACGCGACATGTCCATCTTCATCGTTGAAAAAGGCACGCCCGGTTTCACGGTCGGCCGGGCGCTCAAGAAAACCGGCTGGTTGTCGTCCGACACCGCCGAGCTGATTTTTGACAACGTGCGCATCCCGGCTGGCAACCTGCTGGGCGATGAGCACAAGGGCTTTTATTCGGTGATGAAAAATTTCCAGACCGAGCGCATTGCGCTGGGTGCCATGGCGGTGGGCCACTGCACGCGTGCGCTGGAAATCACGCTGAATTATGTGAAGCAGCGCCAAGCCTTTGGGGGCACGCTGTGGGACCAGCAGACCATCCGCCAGCGCCTGTCCATGCTGGACGCCAAGACCCGCGCGGCGCGCCAGTTCATGTACCACTGCGCCTGGTCGGTGACGCAGGGCCACGACATCGTGCAGGAGGTGTCCATGCTCAAGGCGCTGACCGGCGAGCTGGTCAACGAGGTGGTGCAGACCTGCCAGCAGTTTCACGGCGGCATGGGCTTCATTCGCGAGACCGCCATCGAGCGCCTGTGGCGCGATGCCCGCGTACTGGCCATCGGCGGCGGCGCCACCGAAGTGATGCTCGAAGAAGTCGCCAAACGTTACTGATGAGCCCCCACGCGGCCCTGGCAGGGCAGCGCGGGTAAGGGGCTAAAGCTATTAAACAACATCGAACAAGGACTGCCGCATGAACGTGATTGAACTGCACCGCCCCTCAGCCCATGTGGCCGAAGTCTGGCTGAACCGGCCCGAGGTGCGCAACGCCTTCAACGAAGAACTGATCGCTGCGCTCACGCAAACATTTGTCGCACTGTCGGTCGAACCCGGCCTGCGCGTCATCGTTCTCGGTGCGCGGGGCAAGGCTTTTTGCGCCGGTGCCGACCTGAACTGGATGCGCGCCATGGCCGACTACAGCTGGGAGCAAAACCGCGCAGACGCCCAAAAGCTGGCCGACATGCTGTGGGCGCTGGACCAGTGCCCAGTGCCTGTCGTGGGTCGCGTGCAAGGGGATTGCTATGCCGGCGGCATGGGGCTGGCCGCTATTTGCGACGTGCTGGTGGCCTCGGACAACGCCACTTTTTGCCTGTCGGAAGCCCGCTTGGGTCTGCTGCCGGCCACGATCAGCCCCTATGTCATTCGTGCGCTGGGCCAACAAGCCTCACGCCGCTACATGCTCACGGCCGAGCGCTTCAGCGCAGCCGAGGCCCAGCGTCACGGTCTGGTTCATAGGCTGTGCGCGCCTGAGCAACTGGACAGCGAAGTCGCCACGCTGGTGGCCACCTTGGTCGCCAACGGCCCGCTGGCCACGCGTGCGTGCAAGCTGCTGGTGCGCGATGTCAGCGCCGCGCCCATGAGCGAGGCGCTGCGCGCAGACACCGCCCGCCGCATTGCCGACATACGCGCCAGCGATGAAGGTAAGGAAGGCCTGCAGTCCTTTTTGCAAAAACGCCCGCCGGCCTGGCTGGCTTGAACTTCGATTTTGAAAGAACGCATGTTTAAAAAAATCCTGATCGCCAACCGTGGTGAGATTGCCTGCCGCGTTGCGGCCACAGCCAGGCGCATGGCCATCAAGACGGTGGCGGTGTATTCCGACGCCGACGCCGGCGCCAAACACGTGGCCGCCTGCGACGAGGCTGTGCACATCGGCGGCAGCGCCCCCGGCGACAGTTATTTGCGCTGGGAGCGCATCATCGAGGCCGCCCGCGCCACCGGGGCCGAAGCGATTCACCCGGGCTACGGCTTTTTGAGCGAGAACGAAGAGTTTGCGCGGGCCTGCGCCCAGGCCGGTCTGGTTTTCATCGGCCCGCCGGCCTCGGCCATCAAGGCCATGGGTCTGAAGGCCGAGTCCAAGCAGCTCATGGAAAAAGCCGGCGTGCCGCTGGTGCCCGGCTACCACGGCAGCGACCAGGACCCGGCGTTGTTGCAGCGTGAGGCCAACCGCATCGGTTATCCGGTGCTCATCAAGGCCAGCGCCGGCGGCGGCGGCAAGGGCATGCGCGCCGTAGACAAATCCGAAGACTTTGCCGCCGCCTTGGCTTCCTGCCGACGCGAGGCCATCAGCAGCTTTGGCGACGACGCGGTACTGGTTGAAAAATACGCGCAGCGCCCGCGCCACATCGAGATCCAGGTCTTTGGTGACACGCAGGGCAATTACGTTTATCTGTTCGAGCGCGACTGCTCGGTGCAGCGGCGCCATCAGAAGGTGCTCGAAGAAGCCCCCGCCCCCGGCATGACCGAAGCCCTGCGCCGCGAGATGGGCGAAGCGGCTGTGGCTGCAGCGCGCGCCGTCAACTACGTGGGTGCCGGCACGGTGGAATTCATCGTTGAGCAGTTAAATGGAAGTGCCACCGCCGGGCCGCCCCAAGGTGGCACAGCCCCCTCGGGGGGCAGCGAAGCACACGCTGTGGCGAGCGTGGGGGCTAAGTTCTACTTCATGGAGATGAACACACGCTTGCAGGTCGAGCATCCGGTCACCGAGGCGATCACGGGGCTGGACCTGGTGGAGTGGCAGTTCCGCGTGGCGGCCGGCCAGCCGCTGCCACTCCAACAAGCGCAGTTGAAAATCCGCGGCCACGCCATTGAGGCGCGCATCTGCGCTGAAAACCCGGACAAGCAATTTCTCCCGGCCACCGGCACGCTGCGGGTGTACCGCCAGCCGGCCTGCACGCGCTTCGAGCGCGCGGACGGCGGTGTGCGGATTGACGACGGGGTCCGCCAGGGCGATGCCATATCGCCCTATTACGACTCGATGGTGGCCAAGCTGATCGTGCATGGCGACACGCGCGAAGAAGCGCTGGCGCGCATGGACCAGGCGCTCAGCGAGTTCCATGTCGTCGGTTTGCAAACCAATGTGCAGTTTTTGCGGCACGTGGTGACCAGCGATTCCTTCGCCAAGGCCGATCTGGACACCGCTCTGATTCAACGTGAAGCCGCGGTGCTGTTCGAGCAGGAAAAAATCGGCCAGCCGCTGGCCATTGCCGCAGCAGTCGCGCTCACCTTGCAGGAAGAGCAAGCCCTGGCGGCGGCCGACCCTTTCAGCCGGCGTGACGGCTGGCGTTCGCACGGGCCGGTCTGCCGGTCTTTTCAATTTGAGTTCCATGGCCAGCCGCAGATGGCGCAGCTCTGGCATCAGCATGACGGCAGCCTGCAACTGGCGCTTAGCGGGCAGCGCCT
>JBIKHR010000121.1:0-8003 GCA_044362035.1 Polaromonas sp.
CAGGGCTACGCACAGCCATGCTGAGAACGGAGGTATGACGGACAATCTCGGGTTTCGGGCCCTCATCGATGGCTCGAAGCAACTCGGTTTAATGGTTTGGTGACCCACAGGTCGTGCTATTTTCATTTCATGCGGTTGAATTTCCTATCCTACATAGCGTTCCTGACCATGGCGGTGCGATACACCTTCGGGGTCAGAATTCTGCTTGGGCGCAGTGGACCTGGCACTACTGCGGGATAGATGGTATCGAGCATGTTTCCCTCTCGGTCTGATCGGTGCCACTTGGCGCCAGTAGTTTTACTGAGGATAAAGTTTGTTAATTCTCAAAAATAGCGTTGTGCTAATCTCGAATCAAGAGCGGCAACGACAGAAGGCGACAAAATGCTGGCACTCTGTTTCGGACTGACCGCAGCCTTCCTCTGGGCGGTTCATGATCTTCTGGCCCGCAAACTAACACAAGGAGCACCACTTCTGCCCATCGCGATGATGGTCATGGGCACGGGCTGCTTCGTTTTGCTGCCAGTGGCCCTTGTCGCAGGCGACTGGGCGTCAATGACCGGCCCGGCCTGGGCCATCGCGGTGCTGTCGGGGCTGGCCTTCGCCGTGGCGATCGGCAGCCTTTACAAGGCGTTAAGCCTTGCGCCCGTGCGCCTCGTCTCCCCGGTCGTCGGGGCCTATCCGATGCTTTCGCTGGCCATCGCTGTGGCGCAGGGGCGCCCGGTCAGCGGGGCTGACTGGCTGGCCGTTCTGGCGATCGTCATAGGGATCACCATCGTTGCGGTGTCCACCCGCGACGATTCGCCAGAGGGCTATGCCGCGTCGCCAGGGGTGGCGCTGCTCTGGGCCGCGCTGTCGGCTGTCGGCTTTGCTGCGACCTTCGCGCTGGCACAAGAGGCGGCGCGGCAGGGATCGGAACTGCCCGTCATCCTGATCGGGCGCATCGTGGCCCTGGGGGTCTTTCTGGGGTTGATGGCGCTTTTCCGGTCAAAACTGGGCGCGGCACGGCTGCAATGGCGGGTGCTGGCGTTGATGGGGACGATAGATGCGGTTGCGCTCAGCCTTGTCACTGCGGCAGGGGGACTTTCCCGGGCGGAATACGCCTCGGTGTCGTCGTCGCTGTTCGGCGTGCTGACCGTGCTTCTGGCGGCCTGGTGGCTGAAAGAGCGGGTCCGCGCGGTGCAATGGCTGGGCATCGTAACGGTGTTTTCCGGGATCACCGTGCTGTCCTTGCAGGGCTGACGGCTACTGCGCCGCCGCGACATGCGCCGGGCCAGCGCGGCGCAGTGACAGGGTCAACAGCCGCTCGTCCCGCAGGTTGCCTCCCGACCAAACACAGTCAAGCCGATCCATCTAGGAGAACACCATTCGCGCATCAAAGGTGCTTCGCTCATCTTCCTTGTCGAGCAGCAGGTTGACCTCAGTTGCAACCTGTAACGCATACCCAAGCTTGGCTGTTTTCTCAGCCCACTGAAGCATGGCCGCTTGGCTGAGCCATTAGCCCAAGTGGCTCAATTCCCTCCACAAGTGGGCGTGTCCTAGCTTTTGTGTAAAAGTTTCGATGCTGGCGCTGATTTGACCAGGCGCACCGATTTCGGTTTGAACAGTCTGATTTCCAAATCGATAAAAGCCTCAGAAGTTACAGCGAAAACTCCATACACTTTGAATCAAGCCGACTCTAGTTGATGGCTTGGGTGAGAGTTCAAAACGGTCTAGGGGTCGCAAGTTCGGAACTTACATCTCCCTCCAAAAATTACGTCAGACAAAAAAGACTGGGCTTTCGCCGCAGTCCTTTTTTATTGCGCCACCCATCCCCCATCCATGTTCCAGGCCACGCCGCGTACGTTGTTGCCTGCGGCAGAGCAGAAAAACACCGCCAGTTCGCCCAGCTCCTCGGGGGTGGTGAATTGCATGGACGGTTCTTTTTCGCCCAGTAACTGACGTTTGGCATCATCGTTCGAAATGTTTTGCGCGGCCGCCTTGGCATCGACCTGCTTTTGAACCAGCGGCGTCAGCACCCAGCCCGGGCAGATGGCGTTGCAGGTGACGCCGGTGGTGGCGGTTTCCAGGGCGCAGACCTTGGTCAGGCCGACAAGGCCGTGCTTGGCGGCCACATAGGCGGATTTTTCAGCCGAACCGACCAAGCCGTGGGCGGATGCCACGTTGATGATGCGGCCCCAGTTGGCGGCTTTCATGGCGGGCAGCGCCAGGCGCGTGGCGTGAAAGGCGCTGCTCAGGTTGATGGCCAGCACGGCGTCCCATTTCTCGACGGGAAAGTCCTCGATCTTGGCGACATGCTGAATGCCGGCGTTGTTGACCAGAATATCGACCCGGCCGAACTTGTCGGCGGCAAACTTCATCATGGCTTCGATCTCGGCGGGCTTGCTCATGTCCGCACCGTGGTAAGCCACTTGCACGCCCAGCGCGCTGATCTCGGCCTTGGGGCCTTCGATGTCGCCAAAACCGTTGAGCACGATGTTGGCGCCGCGTGCGGCCAGCGACTTGGCAATGCCCAGACCAATACCGCTGGTGGAGCCGGTGACAAGAGCAGTTTTACCTTTGAGCATTTGGTTTCCTCTGAATCAATTAGGATCAAGTGATTGCCATTTTGGCAGTGCTGTTTCTATTATCAAGTGTGTCTGAAGTGAAACCATGACCGAACCCTGCCTGAACTTCGTGAGCTGTCCGGATGCCGCAGGCGATACCGCATCGACGCACCAAATGGCTTACTGGCAGTGGGGTGACCTCACTGCCGGGCATGTGGTGCTGTGTGTGCACGGCTTGACGCGGCAGGGGCGGGATTTCGACACGCTGGCGCGCGCCTTGTGCGAACGGGCTCAGGCGGCGGGTGTGCCGCTGCGCGTGGTCTGCCCTGACGTGGTGGGCCGCGGCCAGAGTGACTGGCTCAAAGACCCGGCCGGTTATCAGATTCCGGTTTACGCGGCCGACATGCTCAGCTTGCTGGCGCAGCTTCATGCGCAGGCACCCGTGCAGTCGCTGGACTGGGTCGGCACCAGCATGGGCGGGCTGATTGGCATGGCCGTGTGCGCTTACCCGGAGTGGCCGCTGCCGCAGACGGTGCGCAAGCTGGTGCTCAATGATGTGGGGCCGACGCTGGAATGGTCCGCCTTGCAGCGCATTGGTGCTTACCTGGGCAAAAGCGGCGAGTTTGACAACCTGCAGCAAGCCGCTGACGCCATGTGGGCCATTTCCTCGAGTTTTGGCCCGCACACTGCCGAACAGTGGCTGGCGCTGTGCCGCCACATGGTCAAGCCCGTCGATGTGGCCGACGGCCAGACCGGCAAGCTCAGGCTGCATTACGACCCGTCCATTGCGCAGGCTTTTGGCGCGGCCACAGAAGCCTCCACGCAGCAGGCGCAAGCCGTGTTGTGGCACTTGTATGACCATATATCGGCCGAGACCTTGTTGCTGCGCGGCGCCAGTTCTGACTTGCTCAGCCTGGCTACCGCGCAAGCCATGATGCAGCGCGGCCCGCGTGCCCGCCTCATCGAGTTCCAGGGCGTGGGGCATGCACCCACGCTGATTACCAGCGACCAGCTGGCGGTGGTGGCTGACTTTTTGCTTGGGTGATCTGCATGAAAAGTACCGTGGCCTCGGGGGCCGCCTCCATATTTGCCGCCACGGCTGAAAGCCTGCCCGACCAGCCGCAGGCCCTGCAGCGTGCGCGCGCCTTTGCAGAGCCGCTGATCGGCACCGAATCGCTGGACACCGGTGAAAACACCTTGGCCCACGCCGACGCGGTCGTCGCCATCCTCCAGTCCATCGGCGGCAGCGAAGCCATGCAGGCCGCCATTTACCTGGTGCACGCCTGTCAGCACCTCAACAAGCCGTTGGAAGTGATCACCAAGGCCTTTGGTGCCAACTTTGCCACGCTGGCGCTGGAGACGACCAAGCTGGTCAATGTGCAGCGGCAGGCGCGCACCGCCAGCGTCAAGGCGCAACTCACCGACAACCCGGCCGCGCAAGCCGAAAACGTCCGCAAGATGCTATTGGCTTTCTCACGCGACTTGCGCGTGGTGATGTTGCGGCTGGCCTCGCGGCTGCAAACCCTGCGGCACTATGCCGCCAGCAAGCAGTCGCCGCCCCTGTCGCTGGCGCACGAGTCGCTGCATGTGTTTGCGCCGCTGGCCAACCGGCTGGGCATCTGGCAGCTCAAGTGGGAAATGGAAGACTTGTCTTTCCGCTTTCTGGAGCCTGATGTCTACAAGCAGGTGGCGCGGCAGCTCGACGAAAAGCGGACCCTGCGCGAAGGCTTTATGGAGTCGCTGCGCTCGCAACTGGAGCGCGATCTGAACCGGCAAGGGATTGCAGCCCTGGTGCAGGGCCGCCCCAAACACATCTACAGCATCGTCAAGAAAATGCGCGGCAAGTCGCTGGGTTTTGAGCAGGTGTTTGACATCCGCGCCTTGCGCGTTATTGCCGCTGACGTCAAGGGTTGCTATGCCGCACTCGGCTTTGTGCATGCTCATTTCACCCCCGTGCAAGGCGAGTTTGACGACTACATCGCCAAGCCCAAGGCCAATGGTTACCAGTCGCTGCACACCGTGGTGCGGGATGCCGAGGGCAGGGCGATTGAAATCCAGATCCGCACCCAGGCCATGCACGACCATGCTGAACATGGCGTGGCTGCCCACTGGGCCTACAAGGAGGCCGGCACCAAGGGTTATGCCGGCGTTTCGGCCACCGGTGAATACGACGCCAAGATCGCCGTGCTGCGTCAGTTGCTGGCATGGGAGCGCGACCTGGCCGGGCCGATGGCGGCCAAAGCAGCCGGGGCAGAGCAGGGGCTTTTTGAAGACCGCATTTATGTGCTGACGCCCGAAGCTGCCGTGGTCGATTTGCCCCGTGGCGCCACAGCGGTTGATTTCGCATACAGCGTGCACACCAACCTCGGCCACCGTTGCCGCGGTGCGCGCCTGGACGGCGTCATGGTGCCGCTGAACACGCCGCTGCAAAACGGCCAGACTGTCGAGGTCATCACCGTCAAGGAGGGCGGGCCATCGCGTGACTGGCTCAACCCCGAGCTGGGTTTTTTGTCCAGCGCCCGGGCCAAGTCCAAGGTGCGTGCCTGGTTCAATGCCCTGGCCATGCAGCAGACCGTCGGCCGTGGGCGCGAGGCCGTTGAAAAGCTGCTGCAGCGTGAAGGCAAAACCGCCATCAAGCTCGACGACCTGGCCGCGCAATTGGGCTTTAAAAGCGCCGAAGATTTGTTTGAAGTGGTTGGCAAGGACGAACTCTCGCTGCGCACCATCGAGAACATGCTCAATCCGCCCGAGCCGGCGCTGTCGCAAGACGACTATGTGCTGGCTAAAAAGCCGCGTCCCTACAAGTCCGGCAAAAGCGGCAAGGCCGGTGTGCTGGTGGTGGGCATTGATTCCTTGCTCACCCAACTGGCCAAGTGCTGCAAGCCGGCACCGCCGGACTCCATCAAGGGCTTTGTCACGAAGGGCAAGGGCGTCAGCATTCACCGCGCTGACTGCAGCAATTTCCGCAACATGGCAACAGGCAGCCCCGACCGCATGATCGATGTTGCGTGGGGCGGTCAGCAGTCTGCCGGTGCGGCCATGTACCCGGTGGATGTGGCGATAGAGGCCACAGACCGGCAAGGTTTGTTGCGTGATATTTCAGAGGTGTTTGCCAAAGAAAAAATGAACGTCATCGGCGTGCAGACCCAGTCGGTCAAAGACAATCGCGGCGGTACGGCCTGGATGACCTTCACCGTAGAAGTCGGCGACTCGGGCCGACTCCATCATGTGCTGGGTGTGGTGGCGGAGGTGTCCGGTGTCAGGTCGGCACGCAGGCGGTGAATTCAATACAAATTTAGAAGCCAGTTCAATTGGGGTGTTTGGCCCTGCTACAATCATGAGGTCGAACAGTATTTAGGCGCGTAGCTCAGCTGGTTAGAGCACCACCTTGACATGGTGGGGGTCGTTGGTTCGAGTCCAATCGCGCCTACCAAAATAGCAAGTCTCGTAAGTTGTTGAGTTTCAACAAGTTACGGGACTTTTTTGTTTCCCCTCGCCGCACAGTGCCGCGCAAGGGTAAACCAAGGGTCAGCGGCCCTGCCAAACTTTTTAGAATGTTCACGGAGAGTCGCAGGCCCTGGCTTGTGGCCCCGCACTTGTCATCAAAGGAATCAACACCGTGCCCAGACCCAAAACCAGCACCCGTGCAGCCGGCGCGGATTCCGTTGAGAGCAAGGAAGACGCTTCACCCAAGCCCACGGCCAAGGCCGTCAAGTTGCGGGTCATCAAGAAGTACCCGAACCGGCGTCTTTATGACACTGACACCTCGGCTTACATCACGATCACCGATGTGCGGCAACTGGTGATGGGCGGCGCTGCATTCGTGGTGCGGGACGCCAAGACCAGCGAAGATCTGACGCGCAGCATTCTGCTGCAAATCATCCTGGAAGAAGAAACTGGCGGCGTGCCCATGTTCACCGAGGCGGTGCTGGCCAACATCATTCGGTTTTACGGCAATGCCCTGCAGGGTTTTATGGGCGCTTACCTTGAAAACAACGTGCAGTCGTTCATGGACCTGCAACTCAAGATGAGCGAGAAGTCCAAGGGCTTGTCGCCCGAGATGTGGGCGCAGTTTATGAACGCCCAGTCACCCATGATGCAGGGCATGATGGGGACTTACGTCGAGCAATCCAAAACGCTGTTCACGCAGATGCAAGAGCAGATGCAAAAGCAAAACGAGACCATGCTGTCCGCTTTGGGTATCAAGCGTTAAAGCACTTCGCTGGCAAAGTCGGCCAGACGCGAGCGCTCGCCACGCGCCAGAGTGATGTGCCCGCCGTGTGGCCAGCCCTTGAAACGATCCACCGCATAGGTCAGTCCCGACGAGCCTTCGGTCAGGTAGGGCGTGTCAATTTGTGCCAGATTGCCCATGCAGACGATCTTGGTGCCGGGGCCGGCCCGGGTGATCAGCGTTTTCATTTGCTTGGGCGTCAGGTTCTGCGCCTCATCAATGATCACGTACTTGTTCAGGAAGGTGCGTCCGCGCATGAAGTTCATGCTCTTGACCTTGATGCGTGAGCGGATCAGCTCGTTGGTGGCTGCTCGGCCCCATTCGCCCGAGCCGCTGTCAGTCTTGCCTAGCACTTCCAGGTTGTCGTCGAGCGCGCCCATCCAGGGGCCCATCTTTTCTTCTTCGGTGCCTGGCAAAAAGCCGATGTCTTCTCCGACCGAGACCGTGGCGCGGGTCATGATGATCTCGGTGTAACGTCGGTCGTCGAGCACCTGGGTCAGGCCGCTGGCCAGCGCCATCAGCGTCTTGCCGGTGCCTGCGTTACCGGCCAGAGTGACGAAGTCCACTTCCGGGTCCATCAACAGGTTCATCGCGAAGTTTTGCTCCCGGTTGCGTGTGGTCACCCCCCAAACGGCATTTTTCAGGTGGTTGTAATCCTTGAGCGTCTTGAGCACCGCAGTTTTGGCGCGGATTTCAGTGACCCGTGCGTACAGCGGCGGCTCGCCTGGGGCCTCGAAAAAGACAAACTGATTGATCATCAGGCTCGGAACAATCGGCCCTGTGATGCGGTAAAAAGTGTGGCTGCCTTGCTGCCAGCTCTCGATGGTCTTGCTCTGGCGCGTCCAGAAATCAGCCGGCAGGGCCAGCGAGCCAGCGTAGAGCAAGTCGCCATCTTCCAGGGTCTTGTCGTTCTGGTAATCGTCGGTCAGCAGGCCGAGGGCGCGGGCTTTGACCCGCATGTTGATGTCCTTGGACACCAGTACTACTTCACGCGGCGCTTGCTCGGTGCGCAAAGCCGCCACCACCCCCAAAATCTGGTTGTCGGCCTTGCCCGGCGGCAGGCTCATGGGCAGGGTGTAGTCCAGCGGTCGCGTTTGAAACAGCAAATGGCCTCGCGCCTCCGAGTGGCCGGTGGTGTCTAGGCGCAGGCCCCGGGCGATGTCGGCGCCCTGTGCGCCTGCCAGCGCGTCCAGTGTGCGGCTGGTCTGACGGGCGTTGCGGGCCACCTC
>JBIKHR010000122.1:0-7986 GCA_044362035.1 Polaromonas sp.
AAAGATGGCGCCATGCTCAAGGAAGTCTGGGGCGGCTCCGGCGGCTCCACCTACGCTGACTCCATCGGCGAGTTCAAAAATGGCCGCGTCGCGATGGTGCTGTCGGGCTCCTGGCAGATCAAAGGTCTGCAAAAAGACATCGGCAACGCGTTTGACTGGTCCGCCGTGCCCAACCCTTGCGGCCCTGCCGCCTGCACCGGCATCCCCGGCGGCGCGGCCTGGGTGGCCCTGAAAACCAGCAAGTCGCCCAAAGAAGTCGGCGCCTTCCTCGAATTCATGGCCCAGGAAGCCAACTACAGCGAATTCGTCAGCAAGACCGACAACATTCCAGCCCACGCCGGTCTGGCCAAAAAAGGCGTGAACTACGCGACGGCCACGCCGGCCGCACGCGCTGCGCTGGGTGTGTTCAGCAGCGGCGTGGCCAGCTTGTCGCCGGTGGCCTTCCAGTTCCAGGGCTACAAATACAACCGCGCGATCATGCTGCCCACCGTGGCCCGCGTGACACAAGCCATCGTTGGTGAGATGAGCGTGGACGAGGCCTTTGGGAAAATCGGCGCGGACATGACAGACGCGGTCAAGCAGGCGCAAAAATAAGCGGCTGACCACGGGTCACTGGCGCGGGCAAGAGCCTGCGGCCAGGCGTCCTGCCCCCTTCGGGCGCGCCACCGAGCCAGGTGCCGCGCCCGATTTACTTAGAAAGCCTGTTCGTGCTGTTTTTTTCGCGTCTGCTGTCGCTTTTTTTCAATCTCTTCGAGCCGCTGTTCCGTCTGGGGCAACGCGTGCTGGGCAATTCGCGCATCGGCTGGCTTTTTGTGGGGCCGAATCTGCTGGTGTTTGGGCTGTTCACTTTTTTGCCCATCATCATCAACCTGAGCTATGCCCTGACGGGCGGCGTCAACCTGATGCCATTGCAGCGCCCGTTCACAGGCACTGAGAATTTCGCCATCCTGCTTGAATGCCGCAATTACTTCGACATCCAGACCTGCCGCAAGGACGTGTTCTGGCGCGCCATTCTCAACACCATCCAATTCAGCCTGATTCAAGTGGTGATGATGGTCTTGTTGTCACTGCTCACCGCGCTGGTGCTCAACCGCAAGATCATCGGCCGCGGTTTTTGGCGCGGCGTGTTTTTCTACCCCGTGCTGCTGTCGCCGGTGGTGGTGGCGCTGATATGGAAATGGCTGCTGCAAAACCAGGGCGTTTTCAATGCGGTGCTGGTGGGCGCCGGGGCCGCGCCGGTGGACTGGCTGACCGACGCCAGCTGGGCGTTCTTCTGGACCATCTTTGTCTCGATCTGGGCGCACATGGGGTTTTACACCCTGATCCTGCTGGCCGGTCTGCAAGCCATTCCCAAAGACATGTACGAAGCCGCCGAGATGGACGCCGCATCGCCCTGGCGTGTCTTGCGCCGCATCACCCTGCCCCTGTTGATGCCCAATCTGATCGTGGTGCTGGTGCTGGCCATGATCCGCGCGGTGCAGATTTTTGACGAGGTGTTTGTCCTCACGGGCGGCGGGCCGGGCTCGGCCACCACCTTCATTGTGCAGTTCATCTACCAGACCGGTTTTGCCGAGCAGATACACCTGTACGGCCTGGCGGCTGCCGCCTCGCTGGTGCTGGCCATCGGGCTGATGCTGCTGACGTTCGCGCAACTGCGCTTGACGCGTGCTGAGCAGGCCGGTCAGAAAGCGCGCTGAAGGTTCACCATGCTGAAGTTTCTGACCCGTAGCCGCGGCTACCAACGTTTTGACTGGACCGACTGGCTCAGCTACCTGTACCTGTCGGTGGGCCTGTTTGTCATGTTTGCACCCATCGTGTGGCTGGTGATGTCCTCGCTCAAGACCGAGAGCGCGCTCAGCCAGTTCCCGCCCACCTTTTTGCCCTACAGCCAGAAAACGGTGCAGGTGACCGGCTTTGACAAACCCCTGCCGCTGTTCATGACACGCGACGACAAGGGCGAACTGCGGCAGATGGCGCAGGTGCGCCGCATCGGCATCATGGCGACCATGGTCGATCCGGCCCGGCCTGATGCGCCCATCCAGGTCAACATCAAGGACCGCAAGCCGGTCAATGAGCTCAAGTTTGCTTTTGCCAACTACACCGAACTGTTCGGCAAGTTCAGCTTTGGCCTGTATCTGTGGAACAGCGTCTTCATCACGGTCATTGCCACGCTGCTGACCCTGCTGATCAACTCCATGGCCGCGTTCGCGCTGTCCAAATACAAGTTTCGCGGTCAAAAAACGGTCTTTGTGCTGATCATCGCCACCTTGATGATTCCGCCCACCATCGTGCTGGTGCCCGTGTTTCTGGTCATCAACAGCGTGGGCCTGCTCAACAGCTTGTGGGGCGTGATACTGCCGGCGATTGCCACACCCACCGGTGTCTTTTTGCTGCGCCAGTACATGCTCACCATCCCGGATGAATTGCTCGAAGCCGCGCGCATGGACAACGCCAGCGAATGGCGCATTTACTGGAAGATCGTGCTGCCGCTGTCAGCCCCGGCGCTGGCTGTGCTGGCGATTTTCTCGGTCATGTGGCGCTGGAATGATTTCTTGCTGCCGCTGATCGTGCTGTCGCGCTCGGAGTTCTTCACGCTGCAGCTGGCGCTCAATTCATTCCAGGGTGAGCTCAACACCCAATGGAACTACCTGCTGGCCATGACGGTGATCACGTTGATCCCGATCACTCTGGTCTTTGCCTTTCTGCAAAAGTACATCACCACCGGCATCGCCAGTGCGGGTGTCAAGTAAACCCATTTCAGAGGAATATAGCGTGGCCCACCTTGAGCTCTCGCGTGTCGTCAAACGCTTTGACAGCACCACCATCCTGCACGGCATTGACCTGCGCATTGAAGACGGCGAGTTTGTCGTTTTCGTGGGGCCCTCGGGCTGCGGCAAGTCCACCTTGCTGCGCGTCATCTCGGGCCTCGAGACGCCTACATCCGGCGACATCCTGATTGACGGCGTCAATGTCAACGCGGTGTCGGCTGCGCACCGCGGCTGCGCCATGGTCTTTCAGTCTTACGCGCTGTACCCGCACATGACGGTCTACGACAACATGGCTTTCGGCCTGGAGAACCTGGGCGAAGACAAGCTGCAGATTCAGGCCAAGGTGCAGTCGGCCGCCGCGCAATTGCGTCTGCAGGACTTGCTGCAACGCAAGCCGACCCAGCTGTCTGGCGGCCAGCGCCAGCGCGTGGCCATTGGCCGGGCCATCGTGCGCCAGCCCAAGTTGTTTTTGTTTGACGAGCCGCTGTCCAACCTGGACGCCGAGCTGCGCGTCTCCATGCGCTCAGAGTTGCGCGAGCTGCATGCCCGGCTGCAGGCGACCATGGTCTATGTCACCCACGACCAGGTCGAGGCCATGACACTGGCCGACCGGATTGTGGTCTTGCGTGACGGCAAGATCGAGCAGGTCGGTACCCCGCTGGCGCTTTACAACCGGCCCGCCAACGTGTTTGTGGCCGGTTTCATCGGCAGCCCGCGCATGAACTTTTTTGCAGCGGAGGTGTTGCGCCAGTCGGCAAGCAGCTTGCTACTGCCGGCGCTGTCGCACACCGTGGGACTGCGGCCCGAGCATGTGCTGCTGGACGATGCCGGCCCGCTCGAATACCGCGTGCAACAGGTCGAGCAGATGGGCTCGACCAGCCTGCTGCGCGGCACTCTGGCCGGCAGCGTCGGTGCTGGTCAGACACCGGCCCACTTTGAAGTGGTCAGCAACGGCCAGACCAGCGTCAAAGCAGGCCAGACCGTGCGCCTGAGCATGCCACCGGCGGCCCTGCATTTCTTTGACGAACAAGGCGCCCGCCTGCAAGACCTGACAACATGAAAAAACTCGGCACAGCGCAACTGGTGAGCGCCACCGCGCACGGCATAGAACTGAGCCTGCCCGACGGCGCAGCTTTCAGCGTGCAAGTACTTGAAGAGCAACTGGTGCGGGTGCGTCTACGGCCTGCCGGTGGTTACCTGGAGCCACGCACCTGGGCGATTGCGCCCAGTGCCGGCCGCGATGTGGCTTGGGAAGGTCGCGCGCGTGACGACCTGAGCGGCTTCAGCTGCCCTGCAGCCCAGGTGCAAACCCTGAACGGCGAAGTCACTTTAAAAACCGCAGGCCTCAGCCTGCGCCTGCGGCCTGACCCGCTGGCCTTGCACTGGCAAGACGCCCGGGGCCGACCGCTGCTCAATGACCGGGAGACCTCGGCCTATTTCACCAGCAGCCGCACCGGCGGGCTGCGGCATTACCTCGCGCGCGACCGCGGGGAGCGTTACTACGGGCTGGGCGACAAGACCGGCCCGCTGAACCTGCACGGACGCCGCTTGCGCACGCTGGGGCTGGACGCACTGGGTTATGACCCGCAGTCGGGCGACCCGCTCTACAAGCACTGGCCTTTCGTGATGACCCGCGCGCCCAGCGGCATGTGGTGGGGCATTTACTACGACACACTGGCCGCCTGCACCTTTGACCTGGGCTGCGAGCACGACAATTACCACGAGCTTTTTCGTTATGTCGAGATCGATGACGGCGACCTTGATTACTACCTGATGACCGGCAGCAACCCGGCCGAGGTGATGGCCCAGTTCGTCAAGCTCATAGGCGGCACGCATTTGCCGCCCCGCTGGTCGCTGGGCTTTGCCCAGACGGCCATGGGCCTGGCCGATGCACCTGATGCGCAAGTGCAACTCAACGGCTTCATCGACCGCATCCAGCAAGAAAATATACCTATCTCGTCCTTTCACTACGGCTCGGGCTACTCGTCCAAAGGCAAACGCCGCTACGTCTTCACCTGGAACGAAAGCAAGTTTCCGGACCCGAAACAACTGAACGCCAAGTTCCAGCAAGCAGGCATGCATCTGGTGGCCAATATCAAGCCCTGCCTGTTGGACGACCATCCAGCCTATGCCGGAGTCAAAGCCCAACAGGGTTTCATCCATGACGCAGGCACCGGCGAGCCCATCGTCGAGCAGTTCTGGGACGGCGTCGGCTCGCACCTGGACTTCACCCACCCGGCGGTGATTGACTGGTGGAAAACGCAACTCAAGGCCCAGGTGTTGGACTACGGCATAGACGTGGGCTGGAACGACAACAACGAATACGCCATCATGGACGATGCGGCCAGTTGCCACGGTTTTGGCGCTGCCCTGCCGATCCACCGTGCGCGCCCGCTGCATGGCCTCTTGATGACGCGGGCCAGCTTTGAAGCCCAGGTGGCCAAAGAGGGCCATCCGCAGGTTTACAGCGTCACGCGCGGTGGTCCGCCCGGGCTGCAACGCTACGCGCAAACCTGGAGTGGCGACAACACCACCAGTTGGGAAACCCTGCGCTGGAACATCCGCACCGGCTTGCAGATGTCGCTGTCGGGCATGTTCAACGTCGGGCATGACGTGGGCGGCTTTGCCGGCCCGCTGCCAGACCCCGAGATGTTTGTGCGGTGGGTGCAAGCCTGCAGCCTGAACCCGCGCATGGTGATGAACTCCTGGAAAGCCGGCAATGTCAGCAACGTGCCCTGGATGCACGCGCAAGTCACGCAGCATGTGGCCGATGCGATCCGCCTGCGCTACCGGCTGATGCCTTACCTGTGGTCGCTGTTTGAGCGTGCCAGCAGCCTGCACCAGCCGATCATTCGCCCGACGTTCTACAACTTCCCGGATGATGAGCAGTGTTACGCAGACTGCGACGACTTCATGCTGGGCGACTCGATGCTGGTCGCTCCCGTGGTGCAGATGGGCGAGCGCGTTCGCCGCGTTTATCTGCCGGCCGGTCCCTCGGCCTGGATCAACTTTCACACTGGTGACAAGCTGGCAGCAGGTCAGTTTCATGAGGTGGCTGCAGCGCTCGAGACCTTGCCGCTGTTTGTGCCTGAGGGCAGCGTCATTGCGATGGCCAACCCGGCCGACGGCCGCTTTCATGTGGACAACCCGGTCAGTGTGCATCGCCTGTTCGGCGCGGCGCTTCAGGCCCCGTCTGTGTAGGCTGCAGCCGACATTCAAACGCGATTTAATTTCGCGCGCTTTGGCTTATTCTTTTTGACATGAGGTGCTCGCCGAGCGCCGGATGGAGAAAAGCGCATGGAGCCAGCTTTAGCAAGCACCCGCCGGGCCATGGATGGTTTTGCATGTCTGCCGCCGCAGGGGCTGTGCAGGCAGGCGCTGGACCTGAGTGCGCTGGCACGCCAAGTCATGGACGAGCTGCGCGAAGCCGAACCACTGCGCGAAGTGCGGGTCTACATCGAACCCGACCTCATGGTGCAGGGAGATCCGGCGCTGCTGCAACAAGTCTTGCAAGCGCTGTTGGGCAATGCCTGGAAGTTCACACGGCAGCAAGCGCAAGCCAGCATCTTCATGGGCGCCGAACACGCAGCAGACGGGCAGATTCATTACGTTATTCGCGACAACGGCATTGGCTTTGACATGGCCACAGCAGCGCAGGCGCTGGACGGCGCTGGTATGGCCAGGGTTCAGGATGTGGTGTCGCGGCACGGCGGGCAGATCAGCGCCAAGGCCAAGCCCGGTCAGGGGGCGATGTTTCGCTTCAGCCTGGCGCCCGCACCACAGGTGATGCAGTTTTACAGGCCCGGCACGGCCTGAGCAGGGGCAGCGATTCAGCCGAACTTGCGTGCCGCGTCAATCGCCAGACCGGCGCCGATGCTGCCGAACAAGTCGCCCTCCACCCGGCGCGCAGCCGGCAGCAATTCACTCACACGCTGGCGCAGCAAAGGCACACCGCTGGAGCCACCCGTGAAAAACACCGTGTCCACCGCATCTGCGGTCAGGCCGGCATCTGCTAGCAAACTCTGCACGGTCCGGCCAACGCGGCCAACCAATTCGTCAATGGCCTGGTCAAACACCGGGCGCGCCAGCGTCACCTCGCTGCCCGCCCCGATGCGACTGAGGTCCAGCGTGGCAACAGGCTCGTTGGACAGGCTGATCTTGGCGGCCTCGACCTGCAGGGCCAGCCAGTGCCCGTCTTTTTGCTGCATCAGGTTTTGCATGGCTTTGAGCTTGTCGGGCTCCACGGCCTCCAGCGCCAGCTCGCTGATATTGGCCCAGGCCTTGCGCGTGTAGGCTTGGTGAATCGTGTGCCAGGTGGCCAGGTTGAAGTATGGCGATGAAGGCATTTCGAGCCCGCTTTTGAGCAGGCTGCCGAGGCCCAGCAGGGGCATCACGCCGGCCAGGCTCAGGTGCTTGTCAAAGTCAGTGCCGCCTATGTGCACGCCGCCGCTGGCCAGAATGTCGTCCTTGCGGTCCGGCCGCGCGGCCCGCTGCGGGTCCAGCCGCACCAGCGCAAAGTCAGAGGTGCCGCCGCCGATGTCCACCACCAGCACCAGTTCTTCGCGGCTGATCTGCGACTCGTAGTCAAAGGCTGCAGCGATCGGCTCGTACTGAAACTCGATGTGCTGCAAGCCGGTGGCCCGCGCAATGCCGGCCAGCGTGTTTTCGGCCAGCTTGTCGGCGGCCGGGTCATCATCGACAAAAAACACGGGCCGGCCGAGCACAGCGCTGTCAAAGGGCTGGCCGGCTGCCGCCTCGGCGCGCGTTTTGAGCTCGCCGATGAACAGCGCCAGCAACTCACGGAACGGCAAGACCCGGCCCATCACCTCGGTGAAGTCATCCATGAGCGAGGTGCCCAACAGACTTTTGAGCGAGCGCATCATGCGCCCTTCGTCACCGCTCAGGTAATCGGCCAGGGCGGCGCGGCCGTAGCTGGTGCGAGCGTCCTCTGCGTGAAAAAACACCACCGATGGCAGCGTCGGCTTGCCGTCTTCCAGTGCGAGCAAGACGCCCTGCCCCGGCCGACACCAGCCCACGGTGGAGTTGGAGGTACCAAAGTCGATGCCGCAAGCGCGTGCGGCGCCCCGTAGCGCTGTCACCGCGGTCAAGCCGGTTTCTTGAACTGGCTGTCAGCCCAGGCAATGGCGCTGGTGCGGCTCAGCTTGAAAGAAGCCGCCACGCGCACTTCGGCCAGCAGCTCACCGGCCTCGTTGTGTGC
>JBIKHR010000123.1:0-7974 GCA_044362035.1 Polaromonas sp.
GGCCAGCAGCAGGCCGGGCGCGCCCAGTGCAGCACTGGCAGCACCAGCTTGAAGTATCAATCGACGGGTCAGATTGGCATTGGTGGTCATGGCAGGGTCCTCAGTTGAATGGCAGACAAAATATCTGAAAAATGGTGAGTGATTTAATTGTTCCATTCGTAGAACAATTAGCCTAGACTATGAAGTCTTCCCTCACTGAAGTCAAGCAGTAAAGACCCCCAGAGACCGCCCCGTTTGGAATATTCGAATGGATCACAAGCTTGACAGCCCAAGGCAAGACCCATGGACTACCTCGACACCTTCAGCCAATTTGCCGCCGGCATCACTTACGAAGCTTTGGGCAGCGACATCCACGAGCAGGTCGGCTGGATCCTGGCCGACACCGTGGGCGCAATGGTTGCCGGTTCTGCCGAACCCGAATTGCGCGCGCTGGCTGAACGCCAGGCGCCGGGGACAAGCGCCGTTTTGGTGGGACTTGGGCGGCACGCCAGCGCCGACACCGCCGCCTTCATCAACGGCACCTCCGGTACTTTTCTGGAGATGGACGAGGGCAACCGGTTTTCCCGCGGCCACCCGGCGGTGCATGTGATCCCGGCGGCGCTGGCCCTGAGCCAGGAGCGCGCAGTGACGGCCCCGGTGTTTTTGTCGGCACTGGTCACCGGCTACGAAGTCGGCTCACGCCTGGGCGCGGCCTCCGCGCTGCGCGGGGCCATGCACCCGCACGGCACCTGGGGCACGGTGGGTGCTGCTGCGGCCTGCGCCCGCATCGCCGACCTGGATGCCCAGGGCATGCGCGAGACACTGAACATCAGCGCATCGTTGACCACCGCCAGCTCCAAGCAGACCATGCTCGAAGGCGGTCTGGTGCGCAATGTCTATGCCGGCCTGAGCAACCGCAACGGCTTGCTGGCCCTGCAACTGGCCGATTGCGGATTCACCGGGGAGCACGATGGATTGAGCTCGCTGCTGGGTAAAATCATTTCCGAAAAATTCGACACCATCGGCCTGATCGACGGCCTGGGCAGCCAGTGGCACTTGTTGCAAAACTACTTCAAGCTGCATTCATGCTGCCGCTACAACCACGGCACGCTGGACGCGATTGACCAGATCGCCAGCCGCAGCGCACTGCCCGCCCCTGCGGAGATTGCCAGGATTGATGTCCGCACCTACAACCTGGCCGCCGAACTCAAGGACAAGGCGCCGCGCAACACACTGGCCGCCAAGTTCTCGGTGCCCTTTGCCGTGGCCACGCGCCTGGTCAACCACAGCAGTGCTTTGTCCAGCTTCACCTGGGACGCCGTGCGCGACCCGGCAGTGCTGGCGCTGGCGCAAAAAGTCGAGGTCAGCGAAGACCCGTCCATGACACAGCGCCTGCCGCTGGAGCGGCCGGCCCGGGTTGTCATCAGCCTGCACGACGGACGGCAATTCATCGGTGAAGCCGGCGTCAATCGCGGTGACGATGCCGCGCCCTACAGCCGTGAGGAATTGCGGCAAAAGTTCATGGACTTGACGCAGCGCGTTTGGCCGGCAGCGCATGCAGCGGCAGTGCTTGAAGCCACGCTGGAGATGGCGGCCCTTCGCGGCAGCCTGGCGACCTGGGCCACCCTGCTCGAGCGCGCGCCGCAAGCGGCCTGAACCATCCCAGCTGGCAGGCTAGCGGCGTTCAACCCAGCGAGTTGTCGCCGCTCATGTAGACGAAGACCTCGACAAAGAGGCCGTCCTGCACCCGAAAGAAGTTGCAGTTGTTCTTGACCAGCTTCTGGCCTTCGTGGGTGATGTTCTCCACCCTGAAGCGGCTGGCAATGCGCTGCTTGGGCACATCGGTCACATGGTCAAAGTCACCATGCCAGACCTTGGCGTAACGTCCGTTGAGCCGCTCGAACATGCCGGCTATTTCAGTGTCGCGGCCTTGGTACACATTCGAATAAGTGGCAATGGAAAAGCGTGCATCAGACGCAAAGCAGGCCAGCGTGGCCGCCTTGTCCATGCGGTCCACGGCGGCAAAGTAGCGCTCGGCTAAAGCGATCAGTTCGCTGGCTTGCAAAGGGGTCTTGCTCATGGGCTTGCTCCGGCGGGCTGGAAACCTGCGTCCTGGCGCGCCCGAAAAAGCGCCAGGGCTTGCTGATGGCGCTCATGCGCCAGCGGCGACAGCGGTACATCAAGCCGCTGCTCTTCGACAAAATGACCATGGGTGCGGCCACGCACGCACAGGGCCGAGGGCCGGATGTCTCCCACCGGCCGGACATGGGCGGGGATGTAGCTGATGGCATAACCGATGCGTCTGTCGCCACTCTCATTGGCGCCCGAGGCATGGACCAGGTCGGTGTGGTGCAGCGACATCTGCCCGGCGGACACCGGCATCATGCTGCCTGTCTCGTGGTCAAAACGATCACTGATGCCCTGGCCGCGGCGGATCATGTTCATGGGTTCCGGTTTGTCATCGTGCTCCAAAGCGCCCCAGCGGTGACTGCCTGGCAAAACACGCATGCAGCCAGCTTGCACGCTGGCGTCAGATAAGGCGACCCAAGCCGTGACATGCAGATGCGGCTGCAGGTAAAAATAAGTGCTGTCCTGATGCCATCGCACATACGCCGGCGTGTTGGCTTCCTTGAGAAACAGCGTTGAGTGGTAGACCAGGATGTCAGGGCCAATCAGGTCCTGCACGGCATCGAGAATTTTCGGGTGATGCACCAGTTGGTCAGCCCAGTTGAACAGCAGGTAGGACTTGGATTTTTCGGGGAAGTCGATCAGGGAACCACGGGCCTGCTCCCAGGCCTTGAGCTCGCCGCGAAATTCGTTGACTTCCTGGTTGGTGAGCACATCCACAGGAAAGACAAAGCCATCGCGCTCATAGGCTTGAACCTGCCCGGGACTCAGACTGAGCGTCATGAAGCCGCCCTGGCCGCGTCCATCATGGCACTCAGCATGTCCAGGCGCGGATGCATGGGCCGCGGGTACGCCGTGCGGCTGTGCGTGTGGCCCAGGGCTAGCATGGATTCGGCAATTTTGTAACTCAAAGGGCCCGGGTTGATGACGGGCACCGGCAAGCGGGCCTGAAGGTGAGCGTGGGCCTGGTGCATGGTGGTCGAACCCAGAATGATCACGTCCGCACCATCGATCTCAATGGCCTTCATGGCGGCTGCCTCCAGCAAGGGAAAGACTTCTTCTTCCTTGCCTGACAGCAGGGCCTGGTTGTCAGGGCTGACTTCAATGGCCCGCACCGACGCGCACTTGTGATGCATGCCCAGTTCGTCCAGCGCTTTTTTGTACAGTGGCTTCCAGCGACTGGCCATGGTCAGGATGGAAAAGCGATCGCCCAGCATGAGCGCGGTCAGCATGGACACCTTGCCCGGCCCGAAGACCGGAATGTCAAGCACCGAGCGCAGTGCCGCCACACCCGAGTCACTCATGGTGTCTATGCAGACCGCGGCAAAACCTTCTTGCTGCGCGCGGCAACCGGCTTCAAAAATCGAGGCATCGGCCAGCACAAAGTCATGGTGGCTGGAGTAGTTCACCGGGCCGGCCTTGACCGCGCGGTACTCAAA
The DNA here is from genome assembly GCA_044362035.1 of Polaromonas sp. Classification (GTDB taxonomy): domain Bacteria; phylum Pseudomonadota; class Gammaproteobacteria; order Burkholderiales; family Burkholderiaceae_C; genus Polaromonas. Next base: position 3,546 of record JBIKHR010000123.1, read on the forward strand.
GTGCAAGTCAGGGCCGAACTGCAAACCCTGCAATTGCTGCTGACGAAGCGCCAGATTCTCGGGCGACATGGCAAAGGGAACGATGGTCAGGATTTTTTTCATGGGGGCCACGGATTGATGACGCGCTCAAACAGCGCCACAGTTGTTTTAAAAACAGGCATGATGCGCCTTTGATTCAAACCAACAGAGAGTCCTCATGCCTGTCATTTCCATCACCTTACTGCCCGGCTACAGCGCAGAAGCTGAAGAACGTCTGGTCGGACGTGTGGCCCTGGCCGCTCGCTCGGTGATTGCGGCGGCCGCAGCCGGCACCACCGTGTTTGTGAACCATGCCCACACCTACCAGCGCGACGGCCGGGTGTTCTCCAAGGGTGGGCCCGAATGCGCTAATGCCAGCGCGATGGTGCGCCAATTTTTGACGCTGATGCAAGAGCGGGACCTGAAAGCCGCCAGCGCCCTGTTGGCGCCTGATTTCGTGATGAACTTTCCCGGCCACCCGGCCATGCATGCGTTGGACGAACTGGTGAACTGGGCCAAAGGCCGCTACAGCAGCATCGCTAAAGACTACGAACGTTTTGACGAAAGCTGGGCTGACGGCTTCACGGTGGTGTACTGCTCGGGCACGCTGCGCGGCGTCTGGTTGGACGGATCGAGCTTTGAGGGCGTGCGTTTCATCGACCGCTTTGAAATAGCCGACGGAAAAATCCGCCGGCAGGACGTCTGGAACGATCTGGCAGAAACCTTGGCGCATCGCCCGGCCTAGGCGCTCAGGCCTGGGATGCTTTCCAGGCATCGAGGATCTCGCTGCCGGTCGCCGCCCAGACACCCGGGTGACGCATGATGTGCGCCAGCGCTTCTTCAAGCGCACGCATGCGGTAAGGCTGGCCGATCACCCAGGGGTGCAGCGAAATCGCCATGATGCGTCCGCCTGCCGTGGCCGACTCTTTGTAAAGTAGGTCAAACTGGTCGCACAACTGGTCACGGAAGTCGTCTTCGGTGTGGTGGTTTTGAACCAGGATGGTGTGGTCGTCAATGTCGATCGGGTGCGGCATGGCGTGGATGGGGCCGCTGGCCGTGCGCATGCCGTAAGGCATGTCGTCATTGACCCAGTCGCAGACATAGTCAAGACCAGCCGCGCCCAGCAGGTCCAGCGTCGCGGCCGACTCGGACTTGGCCGGTGACAGCCAGCCGCGCACCGCCTGGCCGCTGGCCTGGCGCAGGATGTCCAGCGTGTTGTCAATCAGCTTTTTCTCATCGTCCACAGCCAGACCGCCATGGTGAAGATGGTCCATGTCCAGACCATTGGCCATGATTTCCCAGCCGCGCTGCGTGCATTCATTGATGAGTGAGGGGTAGCGCACCGCCACCGCGGCGTTGACCGCCACCGTGGGCCGGATACCATGTTTTTCAAGCGCCTTCATGATGCGGAAAATACCCACGCGGTTACCGTAATCACGCAAGGTGTAGTGGCGCAAGTCGGGGTAAGCGGTCTGCATGGCGCCGGGCGGCTTGAAGGGCTGGCCTGCCATGTTCAGCGGAAACCACTCCAGCGCCGGCACCACCCACAAAGCCACACGGGCCTGGTTGGGCCATGCCACGGGCTTGCGCTCGGGCAGCATGGACCAGTCATAGCGCTCATGGTCCATGCCGTAGCGGCGCAGCGGGTAGTCCAGATAGTCGGCCGGTAAAGGCTTGGCGTTGGTGCTCATGGTGCTTCTCCGACGGGCTGTGCTGCCGCTGTGAAAGCATCAAAGTAGTGCTCGTTGAAATGCTGGGCAATCTCGCGCCCGGTGGCCAGCCAGACCTTGTCGTGGCCGGCGATGTAGGAGAGCGCTTCTTCGAATGCAGCCAGCCGGTAGGGCTGCCCCACCAAATAGGGGTGCAGGGGAATGCACATCACCGTGCCCGAATGCTCGCCCTCTTCATACAGGCGGTCAAACTGGCGTTTGAGAATGTCGGCATAGCGCCGCGGCTGCACCAGATTGACGTTGTAAACGATGGTGTCGTTCATCTCCAGCGAGTAAGGCACGCTGGTCAGCCGGCCTTGCTTGACCTTCACCGGGCCGGGCTGGTCGTCATGAAACAAGTCGCAGATGTAGGTCAGGCCCATCTCGGCAACCAGGTCCATGGTGTTGGGCGTGTAGGTCAGCGCCGGGGCCAGCCAGCCGTCTAGCTTTTGACCGGTGTGCTTCTTGATGGTGTCGATCGAGTCCTGGATGACGGCACGCTCTTCGGCTTCTGTCATGCCCATCAGGTAGCGCGTGTTGTAGGTGCCGTGCGAGTAAAACTCCCAGCCGTTGTCGGCGCAGGCCTTGATGACTTCGGGGTGGTGTTCGCACACCGCCACATTGAGCGAGACGCTGCCGCGCACATTGCAACGCTTCATGGCTTCAAGCATGCGCCAGAAACCCGCCCGGTTGCCGTAGTCGCGGTAGGAATAATTGAGCACGTCGGGTGCCGGCCGGGCCCAGGGCGCACGGGCCGGGTTGCGCGGCGGGTTGAGCTCGTAGAACTCCACATTGGGCGCCACCCAGAAAGCCACTCTGGCACCGTTGGGCCATTGGATGACCGGACGCTGCGCGTTGTAGGGCAGGTAGTCGTAAAGCGCAGGGTCGCGTTTCAAGGCCGGGCTCCGGCAGCCGAGGGCACACGGCGAAGTTGCTCGATGGTCTCGGCCACCGTCAGCACATCGGCGTATTTCAGGCCCATGTCATACAGGTTGGCGAAATGTGGTGACTCATGCTTGTCGGCTACGCACTCTTCGGGGACGATGGTGCGATAGCTGCGCGAAATGCTGTCCACCACGGTGGCGCGCACACAGCCCGAAGTAGAGCCGCCGGTCACCACGATGGTGTCCACGCCATGAAAGTTGAAGACCGAGCCGAGGTTGGTTTCAAAAAAGGCCGACGCCATGCGCTTGTTGATGACGATGTCGCGTTTGTGGTCGATCACCAGCCGGTCGTCAAACTCGGCGCGGCGGCTTGCGACCTTGATGTTTTGCAACGAATCCGGCGTGTCGGTGCGCGTGCCCCAGACACCGCAGTCCTCGCCCGAGTCCATGTAGGCCACATAGGTCCAGACCACCGGAAAGCCCTTGGCGCGAAATTCAGCGGCCAGGGTGTTCACGTACTCCAGCTGGCGCGGATCGGTTTCGTAGGCAGTGGCGAACTCGCCCACGTTGGTATAGGCTTTTTGCAGGTCGATGTTGATCAGCGCCGGCATCTTGCCGAAACCAAAACGCTTGCGGGTGGGGTTGGCCTTGATGTCGCTGAAAAGCTGGCGGGCCGTCTTGCTGGAGGCTTCCATTCGGGCTGTCTTTCAATGAGAGAGGGCGCAGGCTGAAGGCCCGCTGAACCCTGCCGCCATGGTGCCCCCGCTGGTTTGTTCTGTCAATAGAACAAATACAGGCCGGCCCGCGGCCGCTTAGCCCTTGTGCTCAGTTTCCAGCAAGTCCAGCAAGCGCTGGTTGAAAGCGTCCGCTTGCTCAAACTGCGCCCAGTGGCCGGCAGCCGAAATTGCGTGCATGCCCCGGAAACCAGGCGCCTGTTGCAGCGCATTTTCAAATGCCTGGGTCTGCCCTTTGTAAAAAGGGTCGTGCTCACCGTACATCGCGAGAACCGGGCAACGCAGCCCGGGCATGGTGCGCGCCAAAATATCGGTGCGCGAAAGGCGGCGCTTGGGCAACCTGTCCCGCACGGCATTGGCCGATTGCAGCGCACAAGCCAGCGGTGTGATGGCCTCAGGGTCGTGCAGCATCAGCAGCTGCAGGTTGTGACGGTGAACAGCCAAGCGCTGCGCCTCGCCGGGCAAGTGACGCCAGCCCTTGAGCTTGAAGGGCACCAGCGCCTGCAAGCCCATGCCGGGTGTGCCGATCAGCACCAAAGTAGCCACCCGTGCGGGAAACGCGCTGGCCAGCAAGCCGGCCGTCAAACCGCCAAATGAGAAACCCGCCACATCGCAAGCCGCCACGCCCAACAGTTCGGTCAGACCTTGCTCGAGTGGCGCAGGCATGGCATCGGCGTCAGCACCTGAGGGCGGCAAAGCAGAGTCGCCAAATCCCGGCAGATCAGGCACCAGCACACGCCGGCCTGAGGCGGCCAGAGGCAGAACATTGCGCAGCCAGTGCGTCCAGCTGCCGCTGCCGCCATGCAAGAGCAGCAGCGGCGGCAAGGCAGGGTCAGCGCCCTGCTCTCCCCAGACATGCCACACCAGATCGCCCACCCCGCAAGGCGTGCACACGCGGCGGGCGTGCTGCAACACAGCGCTGACTTCAGCTGGCACTGTCACTCCTGCACCTTACCTCGTAAATTCTTGATGTCTGCGCGCTGGCTTTTGCCTTCCAAACGCCGCTGCTTAGAGCCAAAGGTCGGCTTGGTGGCACGCCGCGCTTTGGGCGGCACCGCCACGCTGTCGACGACCTCTTGCAGGC
>JBIKHR010000124.1:0-7946 GCA_044362035.1 Polaromonas sp.
TCGTCAAGCAGGCCCTCATTGAGTTGGGGCCTGACGCCAGTTTGCTGGGTCAAGCCATGACCGCCGGCAACTTTGAACGCCAGACGGCACCGCTGTGGTCGTTTCTGGATGCGCTGCATCCGCTGCTGTGGCGCGGCGGCAAGCAGTTCCCGCAGAACGCAGCGGCCATCCGGCAAATGATGGCCGACCGCGAATTGCTGTTGGCGCTGACCTTCAATCCCAATGAGGCCGCCAACGAAATTGCAGCCAAGCGCCTGAGCCCGACCGTCAAAAGCTGGCATTTCAAAAACGGGACCATCGGCAACACGCACTTCGTGGCCATTCCTTACAACGCGCGCAGCAAGGCAGGCGCGCAGGTGGTTGCCAACTTTTTGCTTTCGCCCATGGCACAGGCACGCAAGGCGGACATCGCGCATTGGGGCGACCCGACGGTGCTCGACATGGCCAAGCTCAACGCTGCAGAGCGTGCACAGTTTCAGGCGGCTTCGCGACCCGGCCAGGTCGCTATTGCCGCGCCGGCTTTGCCGGAACCGCATGCCTCATGGGTGGCACCTCTGGAAAAAGAATGGATTCGCCGCTACGGCGTTTGACCGCCGTGGCGGGCTTGACGCACACCCTGCGGCGCTTGCCGGCGTGGCACTGGCTGACCTTGTTGCTGCTGATCCTGAGCGCTGGTCTGCCCATGGTGTGGGCAGCCGTGGCCGCCCTGCGGCAAGCCTTGCTACCCGCGGCCTGGCTGGCTTTGCTGGCCGACGCGCAGCTTTCTTCGGCGCTGGTGCTGACGCTCTGGACGGGCCTTGCATCGACGGTGCTGAGCTGGAGCTTGACGGCCTGCTTACTGTCCGAGGGCTTTGTCCGGCAGCAACTGACGCGTTGGCTGCGTGCCTTGCCGGTCATGCTGGCAACGCCACATGCAGCCTTCGCCATCGGTCTGGTTTTTTTGCTCTCCCCCAGCGGCTGGCTGATGCGGCTGCTGTCGCCCTGGCTCACGGGCTTTGCGTTTCCACCGCCCTGGCCCACCACCCAGGACCCGTGGGGGCTGAGCCTGATCCTGGCGCTGTGCACCAAGGAAATACCGTTTCTTTTGTGGGTGGCTGCAACCCAGCTTCAGCGCGAAGACACCCGGCGCAGTTGGCACGCCGAGCACGCGCTGGCGCAAACGCTGGGCTACAGCCGCCGCCAGGCCTTCTGGCGCGTGGTCTGGCCGCAGTTATCGCCCAGGCTGGCTTTGCCGGCTTTGGCGGTGCTGGCCTACAGCCTCACGGTGGTGGACATGGCGCTGGTGATTGGTCCCGCATCGCCGCCCACGCTGGCCGTACTGTCCTGGCAATGGCTGCAAGACGCCGACCCGCTGACCGGCCGGCAAGGTGCGGCGGCGGGTGCCTTGCTGTTGCTGCTGGTGGCGGGCTCATGCTGTCTGGGCTGGCTCGCCCTGCGCCTGCATGCCCGCTGGCGCATGCACCTGCCCGGGCCACAGTCGCCGGGCAGCAGGCAAGGTCATCATGCTGAAGATGTTCAAGCTGAGCGCCAAGGGCGGGCCGCCTTCACCCTGCTCTGGCTGCTGCGCAGCCTGTATGCCTGTGTATTGCTGGCACTGGGCACCGGCAGTGTGGCGGGGCTCTGGGCGTTCCCGGCAGTGTGGCCTTCTGCCTTGTCTACCGAGGCGTGGCTGACAGTGTGGCAGAGCAGCAGTACGCTCTGGAACAGCTTGTCGCTGGGCTTGGGCAGCGCTGCGCTCGGCTTGCTCTGGAGCGTGGCATGGCTTGAGCTGGCGCCCCGCAGCTGGGACACCCGACTGCGGCCGCTGCTGTATGCGTCCATGCTCATGCCGGGCGTGCTCTGGGTGACAGGGCTTCATACGGTGAGTTTGCAACTGGGGATTGACGGCCAATGGCCGGGCGTCCTGGGCGCACATGTGCTGATGGTGCTGCCTTACGTGATGCTGGCGCTGGCGACGGCTTACCAGGGTTTTGATGCGCGGCATGCGCAGTTGTCTGCCAGCCTCGGGCACGGGCGCTGGTACTTTTTGTGGCGTGTCAAATGGCCGCTGCTTCAACGCGCGTTGGCATCAGCCTTCGCCGTGGGCTTTGCCGTCAGCATGGCGCAATACCTGCCCACCCTGTATGTGGGTGCCGGCCGGTTGAACACAGTCACCACTGAAGCTGTCACGCTGGCTGCGGGTGCCCAACGCTCACTCACCAGCGCATACGCCTGGCTGCAATGGTGCCTGCCCGTGGTGGTGTTTGCACTGGCGGCATGGGCAGGCCGTCCCCGGCTCTTTTCAACCCGGCCGACATCCGGCCAACCCATCGGGATGGCATGACGCTGGACATTCATATTCAACGCCTGGGCACGGCGCGGCAGGTCTTCATTGACAACCTGCACTTGTCTGTGGCGCCGGGGCAAATCCTCACCCTGATGGGCCCGAGCGGCTCAGGCAAAAGCTCGTTGCTGGCTGCGGTGGCCGGCACGCTGGCGCAGGACAATGAAAAGGGTGTGATGTTTGACGGCAGCGTGTCGCTGGACGGGCAAGACATCAGCCAACGGTCCACCGCGCAGCGTGGCATTGGCCTGCTGTTTCAGGACGCGCTGCTGTTTGCCCACATGACGGTGGCGCAAAACCTGCTGTTCGCGGTACCCCGGGGGGGCCGGGCTGCGCGTCTGGCCGAGGTGCAGAAAGCGTTGGACGATGCGGAGCTGCCGGATTTTGGTGAGCGTGACCCGGCCACGCTGTCGGGCGGGCAACGCGCCCGCATCGCGCTGATGCGTGCGCTGCTGGCGCGGCCCCGGGCTTTGCTTCTGGACGAACCTTTTTCCAGACTGGACGCCGCCTTGCGCAGCCAGTACCGCAGTTTTGTGTTTGCGCAGATCAGGCAGCGCCAGATTCCTGCCATCCTTGTGACACACGATGCCAACGACGCGGCCGACCCGGCCATGGTGGTCTCGCTGTAGGCAGGCCCGCCGGTCCCGGTGTTCGGCCAACAAAAACGCCACCGCAAAGGGTGGCCATGTCAAAAATCAGGCCTTGACGTTGTTCAACAGCAAAGACGTGTCGAAATACGTCTTGGCTGGCACTGGGTTTTGAATACCGCCAAAGCGCGCATAAAAATCTGTCACTTGCTGCAGCCAGCCCAGCGCAGTGCCGTCCTGATAGAGCTTTTGCCACTCAGCGGCGGTGTGATATTTGGACGCCTTGAACTGCTCCTGCAATTCGGCCAGTGGAACTTGTTCGTAGTTTTTGGCCTGAATGATTGGCAAGATAGTCGCTGAATTCTTGATCAAATCATCGTTCGCAGCAGCCCACCCGCGTACGACCTGCGCCACCACTGCGCGATTTTTTTCAAAGTAGTCGGCTCGTGTTGCCCAGCCGCCGACGATGGCAGACTTTGGGAAATAGGCCGAGGCATCCACCAGCATTTTGGCTGCGGGTACGCGCTGACGAACCTGCATGTTGAATGGCACCCACAAGGCCACTGCCGGGACGGCGCCGGAAATGAATGAGGTGACCGCCACGGGCATCCCTTGGTTGACGAGTTCAACATCCTTTGCAGGGTCCAACCCGTTAGCGCGCAGCGCCGCATCCAGGAACACGTGTGCCGTGGTCCCTAAGGTGGTGGAGATTTTTTTACCCTTCAGATCTGCCCATGTCTTGACCCCTTGGTCTTCTCGGATCCATAGCTGCGCAGTAGCAAATTCAATGTTGTTGATTAAAAAAGCTTTGCCCTGCCCGCGCGCGGGAAAGTTGGAAATTACGGCTCCCGTGGACAACATATCCAAGCTTCCGCCAATCATGGCGTTGAACAGTTCCAGACCGGTATTGAACTTGACGGGGTCAAACTCAATGCCCTCTTTCGCCCAATGCCCACGGTGTACGCCAGTCCACAGTTGACCCGTCACGGCCAAGGTATCCACATAACCGACACGTATTTTGGTGCGCTGCTGCGCAATAGCCGGCGCGCCAAGACTGGCCACGCCTGCAGCACCCAAGCCCAAGACGATATTGCGGCGACGAAGTTGTAAGTTATTGCTCATGAAAATCTCCTTTAGACCGTGAAGAAAAAACGAAAAATGACGTTACTGCCTTGCTAACCAGGGGCAACACCTAAACGCTGCTGCACTTCATACTCGGCCATGACAAGATCGCGGACGTGCGCTTTAATGGCAATGAATTCTGCCGTTTCGTGAAGGCTATCGTTACGCGGGTAGCCAAACGGAATCTCTATGATTTCCTTGATACGAGCGGGTCGAGCGGTCACCACAACGATACGGGAGGCAAGGTACACGGCCTCATCCACCGAGTGCGTGATCATCATCACTGTCTTTCCTTCACGCTGAAGTACTTCCAGCAACAAGTTCTGCATCTTGGAACGCGTTTGAGCGTCCAGCGCCCCAAAAGGCTCGTCCATCAGAAGGAACTCCGGTTGGGCTGCATAGGCTCGTGCAATCGCCAAGCGTTGACGCATACCACCTGAGAGTGTTTTAGGAAAAGCCTTCGCAAAATCTGTCAGCCCCATCAACTCCAGATACTTGCGACAAACAGATGCAGCCTCGGCAGCAGGGGTCTTGCTACCGGAAAGCCTCAAGCCGAAAAGAATATTTTGTTCCACGGTTAACCATGGGAAAACGCCGTACTCCTGGAAAATGACACCGCGATCTCGACCAGGGCCCTGTATCGGATTGCCATCCAGCGTCAGACGTCCTTCGGTCGGCTTCGCAAAGCCCGCTAGGAGGTTCATCAACGTGGTTTTGCCGCAGCCTGATGGGCCAACGATGCAGATGAACTCGTTTTCCCGGATATCCAGGGACACATCGTCCACCACCCTCAATGGACCATTCTCGGTTTGGAAATCAAAAGAAACCTTGTCAAATTGGATGCGGGGTGCAGTCATTGGGCCTCCACTCGCTCTTGCCAGCGGATCATGCGCCGGGTGACTGCGCGCAAGCCCATGTCCATCGTCATGGCGACGACACCAATGCAGACAATTCCCACGTAAATCACATCGATTTGAAAGAAAGATCCTGCGCTCTGTATGAGTGCACCGAGTCCTTGCTGGGCAGCCACCAGCTCTGAAGCCACCAAGGTTGCCCAAGCCACACCCAAAGCAACCCGCAACGAGGTCAGGATGTGGGGCATCGTCATCGGCACAATGACTCTTGAAAAAATTTCCCAGTCATTGGCCCCTAAGGTGCGTGCTGCCTTGATGTAAATCGGACTGATCTGAGATACGCCTTCATACATCACAATCACGCCCGCAAAAAAACTGGCGTAAAAAAGGATCACTACTTTTGCCGGTTCGTCGATTCCAAAATACACCACCACCAAGGGAATCAGGGCAATGGGTGGAAGAGCCCGGAAAAAATTGATCAGCGGATCCAGAAAAGTTCGAGCGCTTTTGTACCAGCCAATCAGAAACCCCACTGGAACCGCCAGTGCGATGCCGAGTGCAACTCCCAGGGTGACACGCTGGGTCGACTTGAGGATGTCAATGCTCAGCCTGCCGCCAAACAGCAATTCAATCAGTTTGGTCGCAACCTGGCCCGGTGTAGGCATGAGTCCCTGGTTCACCAAGCCCGAAGTTGCAACGCCTTGCCATAAGGCAATTAACAAAAACCAAGGCAGCAGTAACAGACCGAAATGGCGCAAACGGAGCACGATAGGGACTCTCTAATGGATGTGATTCATGCCCATGTTACTATAAATAGAACTTTAAAACCTAAGGCCCTCCTGAAAAGCCATTTAAAGTCTGGCCCCAAGATTTTTCATCACTAAAAATTCAGCATGAGCCGCATCAGCCTAACAGTTCATCCCGATGACAACGTAAGCACTTTGTTGGACTTTCTAACCGATGTGCAGATCACACGCGATGGTCTCGTACTCACGGAGTCGATTCCTTTTGGCCACAAAGTTGCCCGCCAAGAAATTAAAAAAGGGCACTCTGTCATCAAATATGGCGTGGCCATCGGCAAAGCCACAAAAACTATACGGGCCGGAGAGCATGTTCATGTCCACAACTGCTGCTAAGCCACTTTCCTCCGCCATGAGCGACGGTCTCAGCTTCATGGGTTTTGTCCGTCAAGGTGGCCGCGTGGGCGTGCGTAACCATCTGGCGGTCATTTCAACCGTCGCACTGAGTAACCGCATTGCCGAACTTGCAGCCCAGCGCCATGAAGCCAGCAAAGGCGAATCCGTATTGCAAATCAAAGGGGAATTTCAAAGAGGACTGCAGTTTGCCGACGCTCAATTACAGGACCAGGTGATAGGGCAACTCGTTGACCATCCCAATATCGGTGCCGCGCTGGTCTTGTGCCACGATCGGCGAGCTGCACAGGCTTGGCAAAAACTTTTTCTCAACAAACCAGTTGAAGTGCTGGCGGTGATGGACGGCGAGGGAGTGGAGAACGCGATCAAGCTTGCTTGCCAAGCACTCGAGCGCTTAAGTCAGCAGATACGCGGGCAGTTAAGAGTCCCCTGCCCTTTTTCAGCGCTGACCTTCGCTCTGGAGTGCGGCGGCTCTGATGCTTCCAGTGCAGTCTGCTCAAACCCCGCAGTGGGTCGATTTGTGGATGACGCCATTGCACATGGCGCCCGCGTCATCGTTTCGGAAACCGCTGAATTCATTGGCTCAGAAGAGGTGGTACGCGCCCAATCCGTATCACCAGAAATAGCGCAGGCCATCATCAACTGCATCGCCATCACCGAGGCGCGCATGGCGGGAGACGGCGATCATTACCGTGGCGTCAACCCTACTGCCGAAAACATTGAAGCCGGTCTCACTACCTTGGTAGAAAAATCGATGGGCGCGGTTTGCAAGATCGGTGACTCTCATTTCGAAGGCTGTTTGTCTTTCGGTCAGCCCCCCTCAGGGCCAGGGCTGTACTTTATGGATACGCCGTTCTTCAGCCCTTGCTCCATCACAGGTATGGTGGCCGCAGGCGCGCAGATCACGCTATTTTCGATGGGTGTTTTCAACCCTTCCGGTAACCCACTGGCGCCAACGCTCAAAATTTGTGGCAACCCTCACACTGTGAAGCACTGGTCAGACGGTATTGATGTCAACCTCTCTCAACTGATCGCCGGAGAAATATCCCTTCAAGAGGCGGGCAATCAAGTCACCCAAACCGTCATAGACGCAGCGAATGGGCTGCACACAAAAACAGAAACATGGGGCGAAGGACAGTTCATCATTCCTCGGTTATTGCCAGCCTTTTGAATTGACGTGCATTGAAACCATCACACCGCTGAAGTTGTAGAACCCGTTCAGTGGCCATGGGAACTGGCCGTGAATCTAAGCCACCACTCGCAGTGCGCCAATTGTTACAACGCCAGGTACCGATCGCAGCCATTAAGTGCCGATTAAACCCCCGTCAGTCCTGCGAATCGCCACAGTGGACGATCGCGGGCGACCATCGGGCCGGTAGTCTGGCCAATTTGCATATTTCCTAGGCTCGGCCGGGTCACTGCGTTCGCTCGGCGTTTCACCAGGGTGCTGGACGCTGATGAACATGCTTTTGCCGTCAGGCGTGAGCGTGACGCCTGTGATCTCGCAGTTGGTCGGCCCGGTCAGGAAGCGGCGTGTTTCACCCGTCGCAGGGTCGCAGGCCAGCATCTGGTTGTTACCAATTTTCTGGTATTCGCCCTTGTGCATGGCCGCAGCAGCGGCGTCTGTCTGTATCCACAACACGCCGCGCTTGTCAAAGCTGATACCGTCCGGGCTGCCATAGATATCGCCCTTGATGTTGCCCTTGGCCTCCTGGCGGACATTGCCCGGGTCACCGGCCAGCACCAGGTGATTCCACACAAAGCCTGCGCCGTCAAAGTCACCGTCGTCTTTCCAGCGAATGATCTGGCCCATGGTGTTGTTGGCGCGCGGATTGGCGGCGTCCACACCTGGCTGCCCGGGCTGGCCACGGTTGCTGTTGTTTGTCAGCGTGCAATAAACCCAGCC
>JBIKHR010000125.1:0-7833 GCA_044362035.1 Polaromonas sp.
TTCGGGCTCGCTGACGCCAGCCAGATGGCCGAGGAACTGCGCAGCCGCATCGACGCGGACCACCTTGGCGTGCAGTTTGCCGACAAACATGTCCATGACCATGTCGCCTTCGTTCAGGCGCAGCAGGCCGTGGTCTACAAAAACACAGGTCAGTTGGTCGCCAATGGCACGGTGAATCAGCGCTGCCGCCACCGAAGAATCGACGCCGCCGGACAGGCCCAGAATCACTTCTTCGTCACCGACTTGTTCGCGTATCTTGGCAACCGCTTCTTCGATGTAGTCGCCCATCACCCAGTCGGGCCGCGTGCCGCAGATGTCCAGCACAAAGCGGTTCAGCATGGCCTGACCTTGCACGGTGTGCGTGACTTCCGGGTGGAACTGCACGGCGTAGTACTTGCGCGCTTCGTCGGCCATGCCGGCAATCGGGCAGGAATCGGTGGAGGCCATGACCTTGAAGCCCGGCGGCAATTCGGTGACCTTGTCGCCGTGGCTCATCCAGACCTTGAGCATGCCCTGCCCTTCGGGCGTGGTGAAGTCGGCAATGTCTTTGAGAAGCGCGGTGTGGCCGCGTGCACGCACCTCGGCATAACCGAACTCGCGGGTTGTGCCGCCCTCGACCTTGCCACCGAGCTGCTGCGCCATGGTCTGCATGCCATAGCAAATGCCCAGCACGGGAATGCCCAGGTCAAACACGGCTTGCGGTGCCCGGTCTGTTGTTTCTTCGTAGACGCTGGCGTGGCTGCCGGACAGGATGACGCCCTTGAGCATGCCGTCTTTGGCGTACTCACGCACCCATTCATCGCTGACATCGCAGGCGTGCACTTCGCAAAAAACATGCGCCTCGCGAACACGGCGGGCAATGAGTTGGGTGACTTGCGAGCCGAAGTCGAGGATCAGGATTTTTTGGTGTTGCATGACGGCAGGCCTAGGGCAGACTCGGGAAAAAGGGGTTTACAAACCCAGCACCGGCCGCGGAACTGGCTATGCCAGGCCGCAGGCGGGACGGCCCCCCAGGGGGGCAGCGCAGTACACGAAGTGACAAGCGTGGGGGCACTTATTCAGCGCGGTAGTTGGGCGCTTCTTTGGTGATCTGCACGTCGTGTACATGGCTCTCGCGGATGCCGGCGGAGGTGATCTCGACGAACTCGGCAGTGCTTTGCATATCTTCGATGGTGGCGCAACCGCAGTAGCCCATGCTGGCGCGCAAGCCGCCGGCCATCTGGTAAATGATGGCGACCATAGAGCCTTTGTAGGGCACCCGGCCTTCGATGCCTTCGGGCACCAGCTTGTCGGCGTTCGGATTGCCGGTGCTGGACTCCTGAAAGTAGCGGTCAGCGCTGCCCTGCTGCATGGCGCCGATGCTGCCCATGCCGCGGTAGCTCTTGTAGCTGCGGCCCTGGAACAAGATCACTTCACCGGGCGCTTCTTCGGTGCCGGCGAACATGCCGCCCATCATCACGGTGCCTGCGCCGGCGGCAATCGCCTTGGCGATGTCGCCGCTGTAGCGGATGCCGCCGTCAGCGATCAGCGGCACGCCGCTGCCGCGCAGGGCGGTTGCCACGTTGTCAATCGCCATGATTTGCGGCACGCCCACACCCGCCACGATGCGGGTGGTGCAGATGCTGCCGGGGCCAATGCCGACCTTGACAGCGTCAGCGCCTGCACCGACCAGTGCCAGCGCGGCAGCACCGGTGGCAATGTTGCCGCCGATCACGTCGATATGCGGGTAGTTCTGCTTGACCCAGCGCACGCGGTCGATCACGCCTTTGCTGTGACCGTGGGCCGTGTCCACCACGATGGCGTCCACTCCGGCCTTGACCAGGGCTTCGACTCGCTCTTCAGTGCCGGCGCCAACGCCCACCGCCGCGCCCACACGAAGCTGCCCTTCGGCATCGCGGGCGGCATTCGGAAAACTGGTTTGCTTGGTGATGTCCTTGACGGTGATCAGACCCTTGAGCTCGAAGTTGTCATTGACCAGCAGCACGCGTTCGATGCGGTGTTTGTTGAGCAGGAACTTGGCGTCAGCCAGCGTACCGGTTTCGGGCATGGTGATCAGACGCTCACGCGGCGTCATGATGGAACTGACGGGCTCTTCCATGCGGGTTTCAAAGCGCAGATCGCGACCGCTGACGATGCCGACCACGCGCCCGCCTTCAATGACCGGAAAGCCGGAGATGCCGAGCTGCTCGCTCATGGCCATGACCTGGCGCACCGTGTGCTTGGGCGAGATCACCACCGGGTCACGCAAGACGCCGCTTTCGTAGCGTTTGACTTTGGCGACTTCGGCCGCCTGCTCTTGCGCCGTGAGGTTTTTATGAACAATCCCGATGCCGCCCTCCTGGGCAATGGCAATGGCCAGGCGGGCTTCCGTGACGGTGTCCATCGCGGCAGAAACCAGCGGCAAATTCAGGCGAATGTTGCGGGAAAACTGGGTGGAAAGTGAGGCGTCCTTTGGCAGGACCTGGGAGAACGCTGGCACCAACAAGACGTCGTCGAAGGTGAGCGCTTTGCCGATTAGGCGCATGGGTAAAGCTCCAAAAACACGATTGTACCCGTGCCCGATGAGCCGGATTCCGCTCAGTATCCCGCTTTGCCACCGGCCCTTTTATGAGCGAAAAGCCCGGCGCCACGGCTCCCCTGGCCCTTGAAGCGCTCGCGTCTGGCGACTTTCGGGTCTACCCGCAAGGTGCGGTAAATCTCAACCCGGTCGCCCTCAAGCAGCAATTGGTCGGCGCGTGCGGCTCGCCCCCAAACGCCGACTGTCAAAGCACCGGTGGCCAGGAGCTCGCTCAAGTCGGGCAACTCCTGGAGTGCGCCGCAATTCGCCAAAGCCTGCCGCAAGGTGCTGCCCTCAGGCAATTGCGTCAGCCATTCCCGCACGTCCAGGGGCTCAGGCGCGTAAACGACCGTGATTTTCATGAGGCTCCAGCGGGTTTTCAGGGCTCGCCATAGACCTGGCTGGCGCGCTTGACGAAGGCGTCCACCAGACTGCCGGCAATCTTGCCAAAGACCGGCCCGATCAGCGCGGCCAGCGCAAAGTTGTCAAAGTCATATTGCAGCGTCAAGTCCACCTTGCAGGCGCGCTGGCCGTCCGAGCCCACCGGGGTGAACTCCCAGTCGCCTTCGAGTTTGGAGAATGGGCCGTCGATCAGCTGCAAATGAACACGTCGCCCCGCCACATGCGTGTTGCGGGTGGTAAAGCCCTGCTTGATGCCGCCAAAGGCAATGCCGACGCTGGCGGTCATGCCGGCATCGTCTTCGGTCAGCACGCTGGACTGGTCACACCAGGGCAAAAAAGCCGGGTAACTGGGTACGTCGGTGACCAGCGCGAACATTTCTTCGGCGCTGTACCAGATGAGGACGGACTTGTGAACGGTTTTCATACAATGCGGGGCGGCTTGCAATTGTATGAGTCGATCGCGCCCTCACTTATTTGCCATGGCCACCAAAGAAGCTAGCTCCTCCCACAAACCCGCTGCGGCCTCCACCGGCAAACCCGGCAAACCCGGCAAGCCTGAAGCCAAGCTGTCACCCAAGGCCGCTGCGGCGGCCGTTCGCATTGCTGACAATAAAAAAGCCAACTTCAATTACCACATTGAGGAGCGTTTTGAAGCCGGAATGGTGCTCGAGGGCTGGGAGGTCAAGTCGGTGCGCGAAGGCAAGGTTCAGCTGACCGACGGCTACGTGGTCATTCGCAACGGCGAAGTTTTCATCATCGGCTGCCAGATCAACCCGCTGGGCACCGCTTCCACCCATGTCCGGCCGGACTCGATCCGCACCAAAAAGCTGTTGCTGCACAAGGACGAGATCAAGCGCCTGATGGGCAAAGTCGAGCAAAAGGGGTTCACCCTGGTGCCTTTGAACATGCACTGGAAAAACGGCCGCGTGAAATGCGAAATCGGCCTGGCCAAGGGCAAGGGCGAGCATGACAAGCGCGACACCATCAAGGACCGCGAAGGCAAGCGCGAAGTCGAGCGGGCCATGAAGTCACGCAACCGCTAGGCTGCCAGGCGCAGACACTGGTTCGGGATTTCACTGGCTCAGCGGGTCTGCCGTTGTGGTTTACTCTTGGGTTGTTCCCATTTAATTACTTCAAGGAAAACGCCATGCGCTTTAAACATCTTTTGACCGCTGTGGTTGCTGCAACCGCGCTTGTAAGTGGTGCCCAGGCACAACAATTCTTCCGTATCGGTACCGGCGGCACCACGGGCACTTATTACCCCATCGGCGGCATGATCGCCAACGCGGTGTCCCAACCCGGCAAGATCATCGTCACGGCGCAGGCCACCAGCGGTTCCCTGGCCAACGTCAACGGCATTGCCGGCGGCGCCATGGAGTCGGGCTTTTCGCAGTCAGACGTGGCCACCTGGGCGCAAACTGGCAAAGGCCTTTTTGAAGGCAAAACCAGCATTTCCGAATTGCGTCTGATCGCCAACCTGTACCCTGAAACCATTCACGTGGTGGTCAAAAAGGGCTCGGGCATCAAGAGCATTGCCGAACTCAAGGGCAAGCGCGTTGCACTCGACGAGCCAGGCTCCGGCACACTGGTCAATGCCCGTCTGGTGCTGGCCGCCTACGGTCTGAAAGAAACCGACATCAAGCCCGAGTACATCAAGCCCAACCAAGCCAGCGACAAGATGAAAGACGGCGCGCTCGACGCCTTCTTCTTCGTGGGCGGTGCACCTGCCGGCGCGATTGCCGAGTTGGCCAGCAGCGGTGCCGGCATTGAGTTGCTGCCTATCGCAGGGGCGCAAGCCGATACGCTTCGCCGCGCCAGCCCGTTCTTTGCCAATGACAGCGTGCCGGCTGCCACTTACAAAGACGTGGCCGCCGTCAACACCTTGTCCGTCGGTGCCCAGTGGGTCACCAGCGCCAAGGCCGACACGGAAACGGTCTACCAGATTACCAAGTCGCTTTACAGCGAAGCCACCCAGAAGGCCCTGGCTGCCGGTCATGCCAAAGGCAAACTGATCACGGTGAAAAACGCCGTTCAGGGCGCTGGCATTCCGTTTCACCCCGGTGCAGAGCGCTTCTACAAAGAAGCCGGCGTGCTGAAATAAACCGCTGAGTCAGCGATTAGAAAACGGGCGATGCATTCGCCCGTTTTTTCATTTTGGAGAGAAGAACCATGAGCACGCTTGCATCGTCACACCCCGCCGCGCTGGACCCCAACGGGGCCTCAATTGCCACTGACGATAAACGCTTGCAAGAGCTTGAAGAACAGTTCGACCCCGAGATGCGTTTTCGGCCCACGGTGCCACCCGCCACTGTCATCATCAAATGGCTGCTGATCGCGCTGTCGTGCTTTCATTACTACACCGCCGGCTTTGGCCTGTTGCAGGAAATCACGCACCGCGGCTTGCATCTGGCCTTTGTGCTGGGCCTGATATTTCTGGTCTTTGCGGCGTCCCAACGCAGCAGTGAATTTGTCACCCGTCACAGTTGGCTTTCGCCCGGTGGCGTGCCGCTGGTGGATTGGCTGCTGGGTCTTTGTTGCGTGGCCAGCGTGCTCTACATTCCTTATGTGTTTGACGATCTGGCTTTCCGGGTGGGCAACCCAAGCCTGACGGATGTGGTCTTCGGTTCGATTCTTTTCATCACCCTGCTGGAGGCAACACGTCGCTCCATGGGCTGGCCCCTGCCCATCATTGCGTTGGCCTTCACTGCCTATGCACTGGCGGGTCCGGTATTTCCGGGGCTTCTCAAACACGCCGGCGCCAGCTGGTCGCAGATGATCAACCACCAGTACCTCACCAGCCAGGGCATTTACGGTGTGGCGGTGGGCGTGGTGGCCACTTATGTTTTTCACTTTGTGCTGTTTGGTGTCATGGCCACCCGCATCGGTCTGGGCCAGCTCTTTCTGGACATCGCGTCCAGTGTGGCAGGACCCTATGCCGGTGGTCCGGCCAAGGTCAGCGTTTTTGGTTCCGGGCTTTTCGGCATGCTCAGCGGTTCGTCAGTGGCCAATGCCGTGACGGTCGGCTCCCTGACCATTCCGGCCATGATCCGCGTGGGCTACAAGCGCCACTTTGCGGCAGCTGTGGAAGCGGCCGCCTCGACGGGCGGTCAGATCACGCCGCCGGTGCTGGGCGCTGCGGCTTTCCTGATGGTCGAGTTTTTGAATCTACCCTACCAGACCATCGTTGCGGCCGCAGCAGTACCGGCCTTCATGCATTTCTTTGGCGTGTTCATGCAAGTCCACTTTGAGGCCAAGCGCTACGGACTGCGCGGGCTGACAAAAGAAGAAATGCCCAAGCTGCGCGAATCCCTGCGCATGCGCTGGCCGACTTTGATACCCTTGGTTCTGCTCATCAGCATTCTGGTGTCCGGCCGCACGCCTTATCTGGCGGCCTTTGTCGGCATCACGTCTTGCGCCATCGTTGGTTTGACCACGCACACGCACAACAACCAGACCAAAAACTGGCTGTTGATGGTTGGCCTGCACCTGCTGTTGATTGCTCTGGCTTTTGTCGATTGGGGCGCCAACAGCGAGTTCATCAAGCTGGGACTGTTTGCCGCCGGTGCGGCAGCGACCGTGGGCCTGTCACGGCTGTGGAATATTTCCGGGCGCATCAGCTACGGCGTGCTGGTTGAAGCGCTGGAAACCGGGGCCAAATACGCTTTGGCGGTGGGTGCGGCGGCAGCCACGGTTGGCATTGTCATCGGCGTTGTCACCCTGACGGGTGTTGGTTTCAAGATCAGCTACATCATCACCAGCGCGGCCACTGTATTGGCCGGTGGCGTGGCCGATGTGCTGCCCGCCTCATGGGTCAGCGTGCAGTCCTTGACGCTGTTGGCCGCCCTCATCATGACCGGCTTGATCTGCATCCTGATGGGCTGCGGCATTCCAACTACCGCCAACTACATCATCATGGTGTCTGTGGCTGCGCCTACCCTGGTGCAGCTTGGCGTGGAGCCGCTGGTGGCCCACTTCTTTGTGTTTTATTACGGCGTGCTGGCGGACATCACGCCGCCGGTGGCTCTGGCCGCGTATGCGGCAGCCGGCATGGCCGGCAGCGACCCCTTCAAGACAGGCAACACGGCTTTTCGACTGGGCCTGGGCAAGGTTCTGGTGCCTTTTGTTTTTGTGTTCTCGCCTTCACTGCTGCTGGTGGCCAAGGGCTTTACCTGGTATGACTTTGCAGTGACCTTCACCGGTTGCATCATGGGCATCACCATCCTGTCGGCAGGGCTGTCGAAGTTTTTCCTGGTCGAGATGCGCCGCTGGGAGCAAGTCGTTTGCGTGGCAGCCGCCATTTTGATGGTCGCGCCCAGCTTGACCGCCACCCTGATCGGCGTGGCCATGATCATCCCCATGCTGCTGCGGCATTTGAACGCGTTGAGGCTTCAGCGCCTGGCCACCTGAAGCGGCCACAGCTGCGCTTTGCAAACAGACCGGGCCGGCAAACGGCTCAGGTTTGTTTTTAAAGTTCGCGCAAAGGGTGCGTTGCAGGCGCCCAGGGGCTGACAAAAAATGCGTCGGCCATGCCGGGCTTGATGTCTTCAATTCGCGCCGGGTTCCACACGGGTGTGTAGTCCTTGTCCACGGCCAGCGCCCTGATGCCCTCGACTGTTTCGCTGGCGGTGCCAGGGCGGTCATAAAAACAGTGCTGCACCATGTCGCGCTCCATGCGCAGATCATCAGCTAGCGTCATCTGACGGGCGCGACGAATTTGCTCCAGCGTGACGTGTAGCATCAGCGGTGAACGCTTGCGCAGCACGGTAGCGGTTTTTTGCGCCCACCGGTCGTCTTTGGCTTTTTCAAGCGCATCCACCATGTGCTTGACGCGTAGCAGCGAAAACACCGCGTCAATGCGGGCATCCGGTTTGATC
>JBIKHR010000126.1:0-7816 GCA_044362035.1 Polaromonas sp.
AGGAACAAGTGGACAAGCTGCTCGAAGTACGCGAGAGCTGTCCCGATCTGGCCACCCTCATTTACGACGACCCGCGCGGCCTGCGCAACTACGAAGAGCCGGGCCTCAGTTCGCTGGATACGCTGATTGAATCGGGCAAAGCTTTTGCGCTGCAGCAGCCCGGTTTTTTTGCCGCCCAGATTGCCCAGGGCCAGGCGGGTGATGTGGCCGCCATGTTCTTCACCTCGGGCACCACCGGCAACCCCAAGGGCGTGGTGCACACGCACAGCACGCTGATCGACCGGGCCCAAGCCGGCGCCGAATTCGACAAACTCGGCCCCGCCGAGGAAGTGCTGGCCTACCTGCCGCCGGCCTGGATCGGCCAGAACATCTTCAGCTACGCCCAGTGGCTGTGCTGCGGCTACGTGGTGAACTGCCCGGAAAACGCCAGCACGGTGACCATCGACCTGAAGGAAGTCGGGCCTACCTACTACTTTGCCCCGCCACGCGTCTTTGAAGGCCTGCTGACCAGCGTGATGATCCGCATGGAAGACGCCGGGCGCATCAAGCGCGGCATGTTCACTTATTTCATGGACGTGGCCAAACGCGTCGGCCCCGACCGCATGAACGGCAAGCCGATCGGCGCCCTGCAAAGCCTGCTCTACCAGCTGGGTGACCTGATGGTCTACGGCCCGCTGCGCAACAACCTGGGCTTTTCGCGCGTGCGCGTGGCCTACACCGCCGGTGAAGCCATCGGCCCTGATCTCTTCACCTTTTACCGCTCCATCGGCATCAACCTCAAGCAGCTTTACGGCTCGACCGAAACCGCGGTGTTCGTCTGCCTGCAGCCCGACGACCAGGCTAGAGCCGACACCGTGGGCGTGCCGATTCGCGGCGTCGAAATCAAGGTGGCCGATAACGGCGAGATCCTCGTTAAATCGGCAGGGCTCTTGAAGGAATACTACAAAAACCCGGCCGCCACAGCCGAGGTGCTGACCGCCGATGGCTGGTACCACACCAGCGACGCCGGATTCATCGACAGCCACGGTCACCTCAAGATCATTGACCGCGTCAAAGACGTGGGCCGTATCCAGGGCGGCGCTAACGACGGCGCCATGTTCGCGCCCAAGTATGTGGAAAACAAACTCAAGTTTTTCCCATTCATCAAAGAAGCCGTGGCTTACGGCGATGGCCGTGAAAAAGTCTGCGTCATGCTCAACATCGACTTTGATGCCGCTGGCAACTGGGCTGAGCGACGCAACCTGCCGTATGCCGGCTACACCGACCTGGCGCAAAAACCCGAGGTCTATCAACTCATCAAAGAGTGCGTTGAAAAAGTCAACGCCGACCTCAGCGAAGACGCGTTGCTGGCCGGCTCGCAGGTCAGCCGCTTTCTGGTGCTGCACAAGGAGCTCGACGCTGACGACGGCGAGCTGACCCGGACCAACAAGGTACGCCGCGGCTTCATCGCTGAAAAATACCAGCCCCTGGTGGATGCGCTCTACCTGGGCAAGACCGAGCAGTTCATTGAGACCGTGGTCAAGTTCGAGGACGGTCGCAGCGGCAGCGTCAGCGCCACGCTGAAAATCGCCGACGCCAAAACCTTCGCTGCCGTCAAAGCTGCGGCCTGATTCCGAAAAGAACAAGAGAACACCATGGCAGAGAAAAAAATCGGCGACGTCATCCTCGACGTGGCGAACATCTCCCTGAGTTTTGGCGGCGTCAAGGCCTTGGCGGACATTTCGTTCAATGTCAAAGAGCACGAAATCCGCGCCATCATCGGCCCCAACGGTGCCGGCAAAAGCTCCATGCTCAATTGCATCAACGGTGTTTACACACCACAGCAGGGCGCCATCACTTTTCGCGGCCAGACCTTCAAGCACATGAACAGCCACCAGGTGGCCGTCATGGGTGTGGCGCGGACTTTCCAGAATCTGGCCCTCTTCAAGGGCATGAGCGTGCTCGACAACATCATGTCGGGCCGCAACCTCAAGATCAAAAGTAACCTGCTGATGCAGGCGATCCGCATCGGCCCGGCGGAAAAAGAAGAGTTCAGGCACCGCGAGGCGGTCGAAAAAATCATCGATTTTCTTGAAATCCAGGCCTACCGCAAAACACCTGTGGGCCAATTGCCCTACGGCCTGCAAAAGCGCGTCGATCTGGGTCGCGCGCTGGCGATGGAGCCGCAGGTGCTGCTGCTCGACGAGCCCATGGCCGGCATGAACGTCGAGGAAAAGCAGGACATGTGCCGCTTTGTGCTGGATGTGAACGACGAGTTCGGCACCACGGTGGTCTTGATCGAGCACGACATGGGCGTGGTGATGGACATCTCTGACCGCGTTGTGGTGCTGGACTACGGCAAGAAAATTGGCGACGGCACGCCCGACGAAGTGCGCAACAACGAAGACGTGATCCGGGCCTACCTCGGCACATCCCACTGAACGGAACAGGGCAAACCATGGCATTTTTTCTGGAAACACTGCTGGGCGGCCTGATGGCCGGCATGCTGTATTCGCTGGTCGCGCTCGGCTTTGTGCTCATCTTCAAGGCCTCCGGCGTTTTCAACTTTGCGCAGGGCGCGATGGTGCTGTTCGCCGCACTGGCGATGGCGCGCTTCTCCGAATGGATTCCGCAATGGACCGGCCTGGACAACCTGCTGGCAGCCAATGTGCTGGCCTTCATCGTTGCCGCGCTCATGATGTTTGCAGTGGCATGGCTGATCGAGCGACTCGTGCTGCGGCACCTGGTCAACCAGGAAGGCGCCACTTTGCTGATGGCCACCCTGGGCATCGCCTACTTTCTCGAAGGCCTGGGGCAAACCATTTTTGGCGGCAACATCTACAAGATCGACATCGGCATGCCCAAAGACCCCGTCTTTGTGTTCGACTCGATTTTTCCGGGCGGCATCCTGATCAACAAAGAAGACCTGTATGCCGCGCTGATCGCGGCCCTGCTGGTGGCGCTGCTCAGCGTGTTTTTCCAGAAGACCGCCACCGGCCGCGCCTTGCGGGCCGTGGCCGACGACCATCAGGCGGCGCAATCCATCGGCATTCCACTCAACCGCATCTGGGTCATCGTCTGGTGCGTTGCGGGTGTGGTGGCGCTGGTCGCCGGCATGATCTGGGGCAGCAAGCTCGGCGTGCAGTTTTCGCTGGCCACGGTGGCGCTGCGTGCCTTGCCAGTGGTGATTCTGGGTGGCCTGACCTCGGTGCCCGGCGCCATCATTGGCGGCCTGATCATCGGCGTGGGCGAAAAACTGTCCGAGGTCTACCTCGGGCCGTATGTGGGCGGTGGTATCGAGATCTGGTTTGCCTACGTGCTGGCGCTGGGCTTTTTGCTGATCCGCCCGCAAGGTCTGTTTGGCGAAAAAATCATCGATCGAGTCTAGACATGTTGCCCCCACGCCAAACTTTTTTTATCGCGACCTAACAGCGGCTTATTCGTATGTTCTACAGAGAAAACGGGCAGTTCAAAACCACTTACCGGGACGATCAGCAGATCTTCCCCATCGGGCAGGACCGCGTGGCCATTGGCTTGCTGCTGGTGCTGGCCTTTGTGGCCGTGCCCATGCTGGCCAGCGACTACCTGTTTCGCGCCATCCTGATTCCCTTTGTCATCATGTCGCTGGCGGCGCTGGGCGTGAACATTCTGGTCGGTTACTGCGGGCAGATCTCGCTGGGCTCGGGTGCCTTCATGGCCGTCGGCGCTTATGGCGCCTACAACATCTTTGTGCGTATCCCGGGCATGCCGCTGATACCTGCGCTGATCCTGGGCGGCTTGTGTGCCACGGCTTTCGGTATCTTGTTTGGCTTGCCGAGCTTGCGCGTCAAAGGCCTGTATCTGGCGGTAGCCACGCTGGCAGCGCAGTTCTTCAGCGACTGGATGTTTTTGCGCATCAAGTGGTTCACGCTGGACACGCCCTCGGGTTCGGTGTCTGTGTCCAACCTGCAGGTGTTTGGCTTACCGATTGAAAGCGCCGTCAGCCGGTATGTGCTGTGCCTGGGTATTTTGGTGGTGATTGCGCTGCTGGCCAAAAATCTGGTGCGCAGCGCCATCGGACGTGAATGGATGGCGATTCGCGACATGGACGTGGCTGCGGCCGTCATCGGCATCCGCCCCATGTACGCCAAGCTCAGCGCCTTCGCCGTCAGCTCCTTCATCATCGGCGTGGCCGGCGGCTTGTGGGCCTTCATTTACCTGGGCGCCTGGGAGCCGGCAGCCTTCTCGGTTGACCAATCGTTTCGTCTGCTTTTCATGGTGATCATTGGCGGCCTGGGCTCGATCATGGGCAGTTTTTTCGGTGCAGCCTTCATTGTGGTGCTGCCGATTGCGCTGAACCAGTTCCTGCCGGTATTTCTGGGTCTGTTCGGCATCGAGATTTCGACCGCAGGCATCTCTCATGCCGAGCTGATGATTTTTGGCGGCCTGATCGTCTGGTTCCTGATCGTCGAGCCGCACGGGCTGGCCAAGCTGTGGTCCATGGGTAAGCAGAAGTTGCGTTTGTGGCCCTTCCCGCATTGAGCAGGGCCCTCAAAGCCCGCGTGCAGCAAGTGCGATGCTGAGGCAGGCCGGTATTTTTTCAGGTGTTTGTTTAATTACTACAGGAGACGAAGATGAGAGCAGGAAAAATCATGATGGCGCTGGCGACCCTCGCCATGGGCGCCTCGTTGGCAAGCAGCGCGCTGGCGCAAGCCAAGGCCCCCGCCAAAGCCCCGGCTGCCGCGGCGGCAAAGACACAGTTCATCCCGGTGCTGTCTTACCGCACCGGCCCCTACGCGCCCAACGGCACGCCTTGGGCCAACGGCTACGTGGACTACCTCAAGCTGGTCAACGCCCGCGGCGGCATCAACGGCGTCAAACTCTCTTTTGAAGAATGCGAAACCGGCTACGACACGGCGCGAAGCGTCGAGTGCTACGAGCGCCTCAAGAGCAAAGGCGCCTCTTTCGTGCAACCCCTGTCGACCGGCGCGACCTTCGCCATCACAGAAAAAGCCCCGGCCGACAAGATCCCCGTCGTGACCATCGGCTACGGCCGCAGCGAAAGCGCAGACGGCTCGGTCTTCAAATGGAACTTCCCCATCGCCGGCACTTACTGGGTGGCCGCCGACGCGATTTTGCAAGCCATTGCCAAGAAAGAAGGCGGCTTTGACAAACTCAAGGGCAAGCGGATTGCGCTGGTCTACCATGACAGCCCGTTCGGCAAAGAGCCCATTCCGCTGATGCAGGAACGCGCTGCCATGCACGGCTTCACCCTGCAACTGCTGCCCGTCACGGCGCCCGGTGTGGAACAAAAAGCCACCTGGCTGCAAGTCCGCCAGTCGCGCCCAGAATACGTGGTGCTGTGGGGTTGGGGCGTGATGAACTCGACCTCGATCAAAGAAGCTCAGGCCACCGGCTACCCGCGTGAAAAGATGTACGGCGTGTGGTGGGCAGGTGCCGAGCCTGACGTGAAAGACGTGGCCGATGGCGCTAAAGGATACAACGCCGTGACCATGCAGCACGGTGCCGAGCCGCAGTCCAAGATCGTCAAGGATGTGCTGGCCCAGATCCATGCCAAAGGTCAGGGCACCGGCCCTAAAGACGAAGTCGGTCAAGTGCTTTACATGCGCGGCGCCATGAGCGCCATGATCGGCATCGAAGGTGTGCGCGCTGCGCAGGACCGCTTTGGCAAAGGCAAGGTCATGTCCGGCGAGCAAGTCCGTTGGGGTCTGGAAAACCTGAACCTGACACAGGCCAAGCTCGACACGCTGGGTTTTGCCGGCGTCATGCGGCCGATCAGCACGTCTTGCACCGACCACATGGGCGCAGCCTGGGCGCGCATCCACACCTGGGACGGCAAGGAATGGAAGTTCACCTCTGACTGGCTGCAGGCTGACGAGCAGATCATCAAGCCCCTGGTGAAATCAACAGCGGCCAAATACGCCGCAGAAAAGAAACTGACACCACGCACACCGGCAGACTGCCAGTCGTGACCAGACAGCGGGGCCGGCCCACCAGGCCAGCCCCGTCCGCTTCACCGGCCCTAGGGCCGGTGGCGGCTCTCTGGAGCCGCCAACCCCCAGCGCAGCGTGCTGCCCTGGGGGTTGATTGCAGCGACACATCGGAAATATGAAACAACGATTCAATCGGAATTCAGGCCATGAGTGATTCAAATATTGTTCTCAACGTCAATGGCATCGAGGTCATCTACAACCATGTCATCTTGGTTTTGAAGGGCGTGTCATTGCAGGTGCCCAATGGAAAAATTGTGGCCATCCTGGGCGGCAATGGAGCGGGCAAGACCACCACACTGCGAGCGGTCTCCAACTTGCTGCAAGGCGAGCGCGGGGCGGTCACCAAGGGCTCTATCGAGCTGCGTGGCGAGCGGATCGAAAACCTGTCGCCCGCCGACCTGGTGCAGCGCGGCGTGGTCCAGGTGATGGAAGGCCGGCACTGTTTTGCGCACCTGACCATCGAGGAAAACCTGCTCACCGGCGGCTACACCCGCAAGAGCAAGACAGAAGTGGCGGACAACCTCGAGAAGGTTTACAACTACTTTCCACGCCTGAAAACACGGCGCACCTCGCAAGCAGCCTACACCTCGGGCGGCGAGCAGCAGATGTGCGCGATTGGCCGCGCCCTGATGGCCAGTCCCAGCATGGTGCTGCTCGACGAGCCCTCCATGGGACTGGCACCGCAAATCGTTGAAGAAGTTTTCGAGATCGTCAAAGACCTCAACCAGAAAGAAAAAGTCACCTTTTTGCTGGCCGAACAAAACACCAACATGGCGCTGAAGTACGCCGACTACGGTTACATCATGGAGTCCGGCCGCGTGGTGATGGACGGCATTGCCAGCGACCTGGCCAGCAACGAAGACGTCAAGGAGTTTTACCTGGGCGTAGGCGGCGGTGAGCGCAAGAGTTTCAAAGACGTCAAGAGCTACAAGCGACGCAAGCGCTGGCTGGCTTGAACAAAGAACAACAAAGAAACGAGAAAACCGCAGCCCATGAGCACCTCCTTTTTTGACACGCTGGAAACGCGCCCACCCGCCGAGCGTGAAGCCGCCTTGCTGGCCGCGCTGCCGCTGCAAGTGACCAACGCCCAGCACAACAGCAGCGCTTTCGCCGGTTTGCTGGCCGGTATCGATGCCGCGCAAGTGAACTCGCGCGCAGCGCTGGCCCGCCTGCCGGTGACGCGCAAACATGCTTTGCTGGAGCGCCAGCAAGCGGCCCGTGCCGCCGGCGGCAGTGGCGACGTGTTTGGCGGCTTCAGCGCGCTGCGTTTTGGTGCGCACATGCCACGTATTTTTGCCAGCCCCGGCAACATTTACGAGCCCGAGGGCACGCGCAAGGACTACTGGCGCATGGCGCGCGCCATGTTCGCGGCCGGCTTTCGGCCCGGCCAGTTGATCCACAACTGCTTCAGCTATCACTTTGTGCCGGCCGGCTCCATGATGGAAACCGGCGCGCACGCCCTGGGTTGCACGGTGTTTGCAGGCGGCACAGGCCAGACCGAGCAGCAAGTCCAGGCCATGGCCGAACTGGCACCGGCCGGCTACATCGGCACGCCGAGTTTCTTGAAAATCATCGTCGAGAAAGCCGCCGACATGCAGGTCGCACTGCCCAGCCTGCAGCGTGCGCTGGTCTCGGGCGAGGCCTTTCCCCCTTCGCTGCGCGACTGGCTGGCCGAGCGCGGCATTGCCGGCTACCAGTG
Organism: Polaromonas sp.; assembly: GCA_044362035.1. Taxonomy (GTDB): domain Bacteria; phylum Pseudomonadota; class Gammaproteobacteria; order Burkholderiales; family Burkholderiaceae_C; genus Polaromonas. The sequence goes on from JBIKHR010000126.1 coordinate 7,672, forward strand.
CTACGCCACCGCCGATCTGGGCCTGATCGCTTATGAGACCGAAGCGCGCCAGGGCCTGGTGCTGGACGAGGGCGTGATCCTCGAGATCGTGCGACCCGGCACCGGCGACCCGGTGCCCGAAGGCGAGGTCGGCGAAGTGGTGGTG
>JBIKHR010000127.1:0-7805 GCA_044362035.1 Polaromonas sp.
GCCGGTCGGGTTGCCGGGCGAGCAGACGATGAGCAGCTGGGTTTTCGCCCAGACCGCTTCGGGCACGGCGGCCCAGTCGATGCCGAAGTTGCGCGCCGGATCGCTGGGTGCATAAAACACCTCGGCCCCGGCCAGCAGGGCGGCGCCTTCGTAGATTTGATAAAACGGGTTGGGCGAGACCACCGTGGCCCCTAGTCGGCTGGCGTCAACGATGGTTTGCGTCAGCGCAAACAGCGCCTCGCGCGAACCGTTGACCGGCAGCACCTGGGTGGCCGGGCTCAGCGTGACGCTGTAACGCCGGGCGACCCAGTCCACCATCGACTGGCGCAGCGCCGGCTCGCCCAGCGTGGCCGGGTAACTGGCCAGACCGGCCAGGCTGGCGCTCAGGGCGGTTTTGATCAGCTCGGGCGTGGCGTGGCGTGGCTCGCCAATGCCCAGGCTGATGGGCCGCAAAGCCGGGTTGGGCGTGACCTTGGCGTGCAGTTGGCGCAGCCGCTCAAAGGGGTAGGGCTGCAGGCGGGCGAGGAGGGGATTCATCTCAGCATTATCGAGGGAAACCCTCTGGGGGCTGCGGCCCTGAATCCCTACACTTCAAGCCATGACCACTGACATGATGGACCCGCCTGCGGTGCCGGATGCCGCGCTTGCCGCCGCCCTGCCCAGCTTTCGTTGGAGTGATCTGCGCTTTTTGCTGGTGCTGCTGCTTCCCGGGCTGACGTTGCTGGGTGTGTGGCTTGACCCGGCGGCCAGTGCCTGGCGTGCGGCTGCCTTTTATTTGAGCGTGGTGGTGCTGGACGCCTTATTGCCGGGTGGCCGCCTGTCGCCGCCGCCGGCGCGCAGCTCGCTGTACTTTGTGGTTTTGATGCGGCTGTATGTCCCCCTGCAACTGGCTTTGCAACTGAGCGCCGCCTGGATCGCCCTGCATTCAAGCTGGCCGCTCGCTCTGGGCCTGGCGCTGTCGGTGGGCTTTGTGGCCGGTGCACAGGGGATCACGGTGGCGCATGAACTTGGCCATTCGCGCCACCGCATGGACCGGTTTCTGGGCTGGGTGCTGATGAGCAGCGTCAGCTATGCGCATTTCATGGTCGAACATTACCGGGGCCACCATCCGCGTGCCGCCACGCTGGACGACCCGGCGAGCGCCCGCCGGGGCGAAAGCCTCTGGCGGTTTTTGCCGCGCACGCTGTGGGGTGGCTTGCGCAGCGCCTGGGCGCTGGAATCCGTGCAACGCAGCCAGTTGAAACTTTCCATGGCCGCAAGCCCGCTTGTTTGGGCTTTTGCGGCCCAGGCGGTGCTGTGGCTTTTGGCGGCATGGGCCGGCCCCGTGCTGCTGTTGTTCTGGCTGGTGCAGGCGGTTTTTGCGGTCTGGTTGCTGGAAACCGTCAACTACATCGAACACTATGGCTTGCTGCGTGGCCACAGCGGCGGGCGGCGGGAAGCCTTTGGCGCCATGCACGCCTGGAACGCCGACCACCTGGTCAGCAACAGCTTGTTGATCAACCTTCAGCGGCATTCAGACCATCATATGCACCCCTGGAAGCCCTACGCCAGTTTGCAGCGTCTGGCGCCCACGCCGCAACTGCCAGCCGGCTACGCGGGCTGCCTGTTGATAGCCGCTATTCCGACGCTCTGGTTCCGTGTGATGCATCCCCGCCTCGGGTCATAATCAAGCCCATTCGCTGACTTGGCGGGGCCTTGAAAATGGGTCTTCCAGATGATTTGTTTTTTGATAATGTCAATTAAAATCAAATAGTTACAGCAACAACTTCATCCTATTCAGGCTGGCCGTGCGTCTTAATTCCATCAAGCTTTCAGGCTTCAAATCATTCGTTGAACCGACCAACTTCGTGCTGCCGGGGCAACTCGTCGGCGTGGTTGGGCCGAATGGCTGCGGCAAATCGAACATCATGGACGCGGTGCGCTGGGTGCTGGGCGAGAGCCGGGCGTCCGAGTTGCGTGGCGAATCCATGCAAGACGTGATTTTCAATGGAACCAACACGCGCAAACCGGCCAGCCGTGCCAGCGTCGAGCTGGTGTTCGACAACTCGGACCACCGTGCCGGCGGCCAGTGGGGCCAGTTTGGCGAGATCGCCGTCAAGCGCGTGCTGACGCGCGACGGCACCTCCAGCTACTACATCAACAACCAGCCTGTGCGCCGGCGTGACGTGCAGGACGTGTTTTTGGGCACCGGGCTGGGCCCGCGTGCCTACGCCATCATTGGCCAGGGCACCATCAGCCGCATCATCGAGTCCAAGCCCGAAGAACTGCGCCTGTTTCTCGAAGAGGCGGCCGGTGTTTCCAAGTACAAGGAACGCCGCCGCGAGACCGCCAATCGACTCTCGGACACGCGTGAAAATCTGACCCGCGTTGAAGACATCCTGCGCGAACTCAACGCCAATCTCGACAAGCTCGAAAAGCAGGCTGAAGTTGCGTTGCGCTACAACACACTGCAAGGCGACGGCACGCTCAAGCAGCAGCAGCTGTGGTTTTTGAAGCGTGCAGAGAGCGAGGCAGACCAGTCCAAGGTCAAGGCTGACGCTGAAAAAGCCGTCAACGAGCTCGAAAGCCGCTTGGCCGACGTGCGCCACATCGAGGCCGATCTGGAAACCGTTCGCCAGTCGCATTACACCGCAGGTGACCAGGTCAACCAGGCCCAGGGCAAGCTGTACGAAGCCAGCGCCGAAGTTGGCCGGCTGGAAGCCGAAATCCGCTTTGTCGTCGATGGCCGCCTGCGTGTCGAGCAGCGTCTGGCCCAGCTCAAGGAACAAGCCAGCCAATGGTCCACGCGCCAGCAGGACGCGGCGGTGGAAACCGAAAACCTGGCGGCGCAAGCCCTTGAAGCCGAAGAGCGCGCCGAGTTGCTGGCCGCCCAGACCGAAGACCGTGTGGGCCAGTTGCCGGCGCTCGAAGAAGCCCTGCGCGCTGCCCAGGCCAAGGCCAACGAGCAGCGCAGCAGTGTGGCCCAGGTGCAGCAGCAAATCCAGGTGCTGGCGGCTGACCAGCGCAATATTGAAGAGCAAAGCCGTGCCTTTGCAACGCGCCGCGAGCGTCTGCTGGCCGACCGCAACGCCCTGAACGCGCCCGACGAGGCGCGGCTGGTCAATCTGACCGAGCAGTTCGAGGCGGCCAAGGCCAACCAGGACGTGGTCGAAGCGGTGTTGCATGAACTCACCGAGAGCGTGCCCCAGCTGGACGAAGACCGGCGCAACCGGCAGCAGGCCGTCAACAGCGAATCTGCGCGTCAGGCTGACTTGTCGGCCCGCGCCGAGGCGCTCAAGGCCTTGCAGGAAAAAGTCAAGACCGACGGCAAGCTCAAACCCTGGCTGGCCAAGCACGGGCTTGACACGCTGCAAGGCCTGTGGAGCCGCATTCACATTGAGCAGGGTTGGGAAAACGCCCTCGAAGCGGCCCTGCGCGAACGCCTGGGTGCTATTGAAGTGAGCCGGCTGGACATGGTGCGCGGCTTTGCCGGCACCGACGGGCGCGATGCGCCTCCGGCCAAACTGTCGTTTTACTCGCCACCCCTTGCGGGCGCTGCCGCTCGGGCCGGCACTGCGGGCCTGAAGCCGCTGGCCGACTTGCTGCGCCTGTCAGACGCCGGGCAAAGCGCTTTGCTGGCCGACTGGCTGCAAGGCTGCTACACCGCAGCCAACCTGGATGAAGCGCTGGCTGCCCGCAGCAAGCTGCAAGCCGGGGAGGTGATTTTTGTGCAGGGCGGCCACGCGGTGACGCAGCACAGCGTGAGCTTTTACGCCCAAGACTCTGAGCAAGCCGGCCTGCTGGCGCGTGCCCAGGAAATTGAAAACCTCGACAAGCAACTGCGTGCGCAGGGGCTGATCGGTGACGAAGCCCGCAGTGCGCTGGTGCGTGCCGAGGCCGCTTACACCGACGCCGCCCAGCGCCTGGTGGCCGCACGCCGCGATGCCGCTGAAGGCCAGAGCCGCACCCACAGCCTGCAGGTGGAAGTGCTGCGCCTGACGCAGCTGGCCGAACAGACGCGCGCGCGCAGTGAACAAATTCAGTCGGACCTGAGCGAGATCGATGCGCAGATGGACGAGCTGCAAGAGCGCCGCGTGACGGCCGAGGCCCGCTTTGAAGAGTTGGACATGCAACTGGCCGACAGCCAGGAGCGCCACGCCCAGCTCGACGACCGCGTGATTGAAGGCGAGCGCAAGCTCAACGAGTCGCGCGAGCAGCAGCGCACGCTGGAGCGGCAGGCGCAAGAAGCGCAGTTTGCGCTGCGCAGCCTGGCTTCGCGTCGCGAAGAACTGGCCCGCGCCATCGACATGGCAGCGCAGCAGGCCACCGCACTGGCCGATGAAGAACAACGCGCTAAAGACGAACTCTCGCGCCTGACGGACGCCGCGGCGCAAGCCGGTTTGCAAAGCGCGCTCGAGGTCAAGCTTGAGCGGGAAGCCGACCTGGGCGCCAAGCGCAGCCAATACGACGACCTGAGCGCCAAGCTGCGCGCCAGCGATGAACGCCGCCTGCAGCTCGAGCGTGAACTCGACCCGCTGCGCCAGCGCATCACCGAATTCCAGCTCAAGGAACAAGCCGCCCGCCTGGGCTTTGAGCAATACGCCCAACTGCTGCTGGATGCCGGGGCCGACCTCGAGGCGCTGCAACTGTCGATTGCAAACGGCAACGTGCGCCTGACCGGCCTGCAAGGCGAGATCGACCGTATCAACCGCGAGATCCAGTCGCTGGGTGCCGTCAATCTGGCCGCGCTCGACGAATTGAGCAGCGCCCGTGAGCGCAAGGGTTTCCTTGACTCGCAATCGGCCGACCTGAACGAAGCCATGACCACGCTGGAAGACGCGATCAAAAAGATCGACATCGAAACGCGCGCGCTGCTGTCGAGCACCTTCGAGGTGGTCAACGGCCACTTCGGCAAGATGTTCCCTGAACTGTTTGGCGGCGGTAATGCGCGCCTGGTGATGACGGGCGAGGAAATCCTGGACGCCGGTGTGCAGGTCATGGCTCAGCCGCCGGGCAAGAAAAATCAGACCATTCACTTGCTCTCGGGCGGCGAAAAAGCCCTCACTGCGATCGCGCTGGTGTTTGCCATCTTCCAGCTGAATCCGGCGCCTTTCTGCTTGCTGGACGAGGTCGATGCGCCACTGGACGACGCCAACACCGAGCGTTACGCCAAGCTGGTCGCCAGCATGAGCAAGTCCACGCAGTTCCTGTTCATCAGCCACAACAAGATCGCCATGGAAATGGCCGAGCAGCTGATCGGCGTGACCATGCAGGAGCAGGGCGTCTCGCGCATCGTGGCGGTGGACATGGAAGCGGCCATCGGCTTTTCGCAAGCGGCGGCTGCGGCATGAGCACGCTGCAAATCAGCCTGGCGATTGCGGGCGCCGCTGTGTTGGTCGTGGTGGTGGCGCACGGCGCCTGGACCTCACGCAAGAACCGTCCGCGCCAGGCCACGCAGCCCGCCCCCACCATCGGCGAAACTACAACGGACACATCGACTGACGGCGACACGCTGGAGCGGCAGGATCCGGCTTTTGATGGCAGCCTGGAAGCCCTGACCACACTCACCAGCATCGAGAAAAAAGCCGCGCTGGACGGCTTGATTGACGTCATCGCCCCGATTGCGATAGAAGGTCAGGTTTCCGGCGAAGCCGCCCTGTCCGCCATGCCAGCCACGCGGCGGGTCGGCAGCAAGCCCTTCGCCGTGGAGGGTCTGAGCATCGAAACCGGCGAGTGGGAGACGCCTGCGGCCGGCCAGCGTTACAGCGCTTTCCAGGCTGGCGTGCAACTGGCCAACCGCACCGGCGCGCTGAACCAGATCGAGTACTCAGAGTTCGTGATGAAGGCGCAGGCCTTTGCCGACGCCGTGAATGGCGAGCCGGAGTTCAAGGAAATGCACGAAGAAGTGGCCCGTGCCCGTGAGCTGGATCAGTTTGCCAGCGAGCATGACGCCCAGCTCAGTTTCACCTTGCGCGCCGCCACCATCGCCTGGAGTCCCGGCTATGTGCAGCAAAACGCGGCCCGCCACGGCTTTGTGGCCGGTGCCATTCCCGGGCGCATGGTGCTGCCGGGCGCGCAGGCGCAGGCGCCCATTCTGGTCTTGAGTTTTGACTCCCAGGCAGCCATGGCCGACGATCCCGAACAGACGGCGCTGCGTGAGCTGACCATGTCGCTGGACGTGCCCCAGGTGGCCCGCTCAGAACGCCCTTTTGAGCTGATGTGCAAGGCAGCGCTGGCCCTGGCCTCGGCCATGGACGGTGCGCTGATGGACGACAACGGCAACCGCATCCGGGCCGAGTCCATGCAAGTCATCAACGCCGACCTCGAAAAGCTCTACGACACGCTTGACGCCCGCGAACTGTCTGCCGGTTCGCCGCTAGGCCGGCGGCTGTTTTCCTGAGCGTCGCGTGAACGCTCACGACACCCCGGCCGAACGCGCGCAGGCCTTGCGCCAGCAGTTGCAGCATCACGCACACCTTTATTACACGCTCGACGAGCCGCAAATCCCGGACGCCGAGTACGACCGCTTGTTTGCGCAGTTGCAGGCGCTGGAGGCGCAACACCCTGAACTGCTGACGCCCGATTCACCAACGCAACGCGTGGGCGGACAGGTGCTGGACGCCTTTGACAGCGTGCGCCACGAAACGCCGATGCTCAGCATCCGCACCGAAACCGACACCCAGGCCAGTGGCGCTGAAAACTTCGATGCACGCATCCGCCGCGAGCTCAAATTGGATGCCGAGGCGCCGCCTGTCGAGTATGTGGCTGAACTCAAATTTGACGGCCTGGCGCTCAGCCTGCGCTACGAAAACCGCGTGCTGGTGCGTGCCGCCACGCGGGGCGACGGCGAGACCGGCGAAAACGTCACGCCCAACATCCGCACCATCGGCCAGATCCCGCTGCGCCTGCCTGACGATGCGCCCGACACGCTGGAGGTGCGCGGCGAGGTCTACATGCGCCGCGATGACTTTGAAGCGCTGAACGAACGCCAGCGCGGTCGCATCGCCGCCGGCATGAAGGGTGAAAAAACCTTTGTCAATCCGCGCAACGCCGCCGCAGGTGCGGTGCGCCAACTGGACTCGCGCATTGCAGCGCAGCGGCCCTTGAGCTTTTTTGCTTACGGACTGCTGTTCTACACGCCGGGTGACAACGTGGACGCCTTGCTGGCCTACACAACGCACTTCAACGCGCTGATGGCGCTCAAGGGCTGGGGCTTTCCCGTGGCCGAGCAGACCCGGGTGGTGCAGGGCGCAGCCGGCCTGGTGGCTTTTCACCAGGACATTGCCGGGCTGCGCGACAGCCTGCCGTATGACATTGATGGCGTGGTCTACAAGGTCAATGACCTGCGCTTGCAGGCGCAGCTGGGCTTTGTCAGCCGCGAGCCGCGCTGGGCGGTGGCGCACAAATACCCGGCGCAAGAGCAGCTGACCACGGTGCTGGGCATCGAGGTGCAGGTGGGCCGCACCGGCAAGCTCACGCCGGTGGCCAAACTGGCCCCTGTGTTTGTGGGCGGTGTCACGGTGACCAACGCCACGCTGCACAACGAGGACGAAGCGCGTCGCAAGGATGTGCGCCTGGGCGACACGGTGGTGGTGCGCCGCGCCGGTGATGTGATTCCCGAAGTGGTCAGCGTGGTGCTCGAAAAGCGGCAAGACCACGCCGAACCCTTCACCATGCCGCGCCAGTGCCCGGTGTGTGATTCAGCCGCCGTGCGCGAAGAGGGTGAGGCCGACTACCGTTGCACAGGCGGGCTGTTTTGCAGCGCGCAGCGCAAAGAGGCCATCCTGCATTACGCGCACCGGCGGGCTGTCGAGGTCGATGGCCTG
>JBIKHR010000128.1:0-7737 GCA_044362035.1 Polaromonas sp.
CGTCAGGCCGCGCGCGCGGTCGATGAGTTCTTGATGGGCGCCAGCGACCTGCCGCGTTAAGGGCAAGAGCCCGTGCCGGGCGTGCCACCCGGCAGCCCGTTTGACATTAAAGCCTTATCATTAGGGCATACCCTGCCCCCAAGCCGGCTCCTTGCCGGCTTTCACTTTGAATGGCTGATCTGACGTCCTCACTCGTTGAATTCAAACAAGTGACCTTCGCCTACCCGGGCGCCAAGGGGGATCGGGTCATCCTCAAAGACCTCAGCCTGAGCGTGCCGCGTGGCAAGGTCACGGCCCTGATGGGTGCCTCCGGCGGCGGCAAGACCACGGTGCTGCGCCTGATCGGCGGCCAGCAAAAAGCCACCACCGGCAAGGTCTTGTTTGACGGACAGGACGTGGGTGGCATGGCGCAAACGGCGCTGTATGAAGCGCGCCGGCGCATGGGCATGCTGTTCCAGTTCGGTGCCTTGTTCACCGACCTCAGCGTGTTTGACAACGTCGCTTTCCCCCTGCTTGAGCACACCGACCTGCGTCCTGCGCTGATCCGCGACATCGTGCTGATGAAGCTCGACGCCGTGGGTCTGCGCGGCGCACGTGAGCTGATGCCCTCAGAGATTTCGGGCGGCATGGCCCGCCGTGTGGCGCTGGCGCGGGCCATCGTGCTCGACCCCGAACTGATCATGTACGACGAGCCCTTTGCCGGGCTGGACCCGATTTCGCTGGGCACCGCAGCGCAGCTGATCCGCCAGCTCAACGACACGCTGGGCATCACCAGCATCGTGGTTTCCCACGACCTCGAAGAAACCTTTCGCATTGCTGACCAGGTCATCATTCTGGCCAACGGCGGCATTGCCGCCCAGGGCACGCCGCAAGAGGTCATGAACTCCATCGACCCGCTGGTGCACCAGTTTGTCAACGCCCTCAGCGAAGGCCCGGTCGAGTTCCATTACCCCGGGCCTGACGCCGATACCGACTTCGGCTTGCCGGGTCGCGCCGCCCGCACGCCTGCTTCATCGCCCGTCAAAGGAGAGCGCTCATGAAAGCCGGGTTCCTGCTCGACTGGCTGGCCGGCATCGGACTGGCCGTGCGCGACAAGCTGGCCGAGCTCGGCCTGGCGGCCCGCCTGTTCGTCAGGCTGTTTGCGCTGACGCTGCCCACGCTCAGGCGTTTTGGGCTGGTGCGTGACCAGGTTTTCTTTCTGGGCAACTATTCGCTGGCCATCATTGCCGTGTCAGGCCTGTTTGTCGGCTTTGTGCTGGGCTTGCAGGGCTACTACACGCTGCAGCGCTACGGCTCGTCGGAAGCGCTGGGCTTGCTGGTGGCACTCAGCCTGGTGCGCGAGCTCGGGCCGGTCATCACGGCATTGCTGTTTGCCGGGCGCGCCGGCACGGCGCTCACCGCCGAGATCGGCCTCATGAAGGCGGGTGAGCAGCTCTCGGCCATGGAAATGATGGCAGTGGACCCGATCCGCCGCATTCTGGCGCCGCGCCTGTGGGGTGGCGTGATTGCCATGCCGCTGCTGGCGGCTGTGTTCAGTGCGGTGGGCATTGGGGGCGGCTGGATGGTTGGCGTGCTGATGATCGGCATCGACGCGGGCTCTTTCTGGAGCCAGATGCAGGGCGGCGTCGATGTCTGGCGGGATGTCGGCAACGGCTTCATCAAGAGCTTTGTGTTTGGGGTGACAGTCACCTTTGTTGCGCTCCACCAGGGTTTTCAGGCCCAGCCAACGCCCGAGGGTGTGTCGCGCGCGACCACTCGCACCGTGGTGGTGGCTTCACTGGCTGTGCTGGGATTGGACTTCCTGCTGACGGCGCTGATGTTCAGCATTTGAGCGGCTTGAAGTGCTGCGGTGGCGGCTAGGGGCCAAGGCGCACATTGCGCTAGCGTGAGAGAATTGTTTGTTGTCTTTTTGAAGGTTTTCAGCGTTGCGGCCAAGTTGCCCGGCCTTGACGACCCGCTCCCTGTTTTTGAAAGTCAGTCATGTCACGTTCCAGAACCGACGTTTGGGTCGGCCTTTTTGTTTTGATCGGGGCGCTTGCCCTGCTGTTTTTGGCCCTGAAGTCGGCCAATTTGCTGAGCTTGCAGCTGGTGGACACCTCCTACCCGGTGGCGGCCCGGTTTGACAACATCGGCGGACTCAAGCCGCGAGCCGCAGTCAAGAGCGCCGGCGTGGTTGTCGGGCGCGTTGACAGCATCAGCTTTGACGACAAAAACTACCAGGCGCGCGTCAACCTGGCCATGGAAAGCCGCTACCTGTTCCCCAAGGACAGCTCTTTGAAAATCCTCACCAGCGGCCTGCTGGGTGAGCAGTACATCGGCATTGAGCCGGGTGCCCTCGACAAAAACCTGGCCGCCGGCGACACCATCACCCAGACGCAGTCGGCCGTGGTGCTGGAAAATCTGATCAGCCAGTTTTTGTACAGCAAGGCCGCTGACACCGGCTCGCCGGCCGACCCGCCAGCACCGGCTGCGGGAGACAAGAAATGAACGCCCGCCGCTTGCCCGTTGCTGCCAGGGCTGGGTTGTTGTGCGTGGCCCTGCTGATTTTTGCTGTCCTGCAAGGCTGCGCCAGCGCGCCCAAAGCCCATCCGCGCGACCCCTGGGAGCCCTTCAACCGTCAGGTCAGCAGCTTCAATGAAGGTGTGGACGAGGCTGTGCTCAAGCCCGTGGCAACGGCTTACCAGCACGTCACGCCTGAGCTGGTGCGCACCGGCGTGAGCAACTTTTTCGGCAACCTTTCGGATGTCTGGTCGCTGGTCAACAATGTGCTTCAGCTCAAACCCCGGGAGTCGGCTGAAACCTTGTTCCGCGTTGGCGTGAACACCACCATCGGTCTGGCTGGCCTGATTGACGTGGCCACCGGACTGCACCTGGAAAAACACCGCGAAGACTTTGGCCAGACCCTGGGTTACTGGGGTGTGCCGACCGGGCCTTACCTGGTGTTGCCGCTGCTGGGGCCTTCGACTTTGCGTGATGCTGCGGTTTTGCCTGTAGATCAGCAAGGCAATCTGATGAACGGCCTGGACGATGTGGCCACCCGCAACAGCTTGACAGCCCTGCGCCTGGTGGATTTGCGAGCCAGTTTGCTGGGCACCGGCCGTCTGCTGCAAGATGCCGCACTGGACAAATACACCTTCACTCGCGACGTTTACCTTCAGCGCCGGCGTGGACTGACTCGCGATGAGCCCGAACCGCCGACCAGCCCGGCTGAAGAGCGCTACGATCTGCCTGAGCCGGCCAAAAGTGCTACGCCCCCGGGCGGGCCAGCACCGAAACCCTGACCACATTGAACTGGCGGGCGGTGCCTGGGTTTGACCCGGCCACCGCCGGACCGAACGAAAGAATTTCATGACCATGAACCGCCGAAACTGGACCCGGCTTCTTGCCGGGCTGTTGGGCTTGACGCTGGCGCTGGCGCTGCCACTCGTGCGCGCCGCCGACGAAGCACCCGACGATATGATCCGCCGCCTTTCCTTGGATGTGCTGGGAACCATCAAGGCCGACAAGGATGTGCAAAACGGCGATGTACGCAAGATCATTGCTTTTGTCGACAGCAAGCTCATGCCGAACGTCAACTTCACGCGCATGACGGCTTCGGCCGTGGGGCGCAACTGGCGCCAGGCCACACCCGAGCAGCAAAAACGGCTGCAGGAAGAATTCAAGAGCATGCTGGTTCGCACCTACGCCGGTGCTCTGAGCCAGGTCAAGGACCAGACCATCAACGTCAAGCCTTTGCGCGGGCAGTCTGGCGACACCGAGGTTATCGTCCGCACCGAAATTCTGGGCCGTGGCGAGCCGATCCAGCTGGACTACCGAATGGAAAAAACCGCCGGCGGCTGGAAGATCTATGACCTCAATGTGCTGGGTGTGTGGATGGTCGAGACCTACCGCACGCAGTTTGCGCAGGAGATCTCGGCGCGCGGCATCGATGGCCTGATCGCCACGCTGGCCCAACGCAACAAAAGCGGTGCGGTCACCAGCGTCGGCGACAAGAAAAGCTGAAGCCGTCTGTCGTGCTGCAACTCCCTGCTGTCCTCACCCATGATCAGGCCAATGCCTGCGTGCAAAGCCTGCAACTGGCCTTGCAAGCCCTGGCCGCAGACGGCCAGCCCGTGGTGGCCGATGCCGGGAGCCTGACCCGTTTTGACTCCTCGGCGCTGGCCGTGTTGCTGGCCTGCCGGCGTCAGGCGCAAGCCCTGGGCCGGGCTTTTTATGTGCGGGATATGCCGCCCCGCCTGCGCCAGTTGGCCGGCCTTTACGGCATTGCGCCCCTGATTCCATCTGCCCCTTGAGCGCCCGGGCGGGCTGCGCCGTCGCCTAGACCCTAAAATAGCCGGTTCATGCCCGCTATCTCATTCCAATCTGTTTCCAAAACTTATCAGTCGTCGCGGGGTGCGTCTGCTGCTGCCGTGCAGGCGCTGGACCATGTCAGTTTCGACATCGAGCAGGGCGAATTTTTTGGCTTGCTTGGCCCCAACGGCGCGGGCAAAACCAGTTTGATCAGCATTCTGGCCGGCCTGTCCCGCGCCAGCAGTGGCCGGGTTCTGGTGCATGGTCACGACGTGGTTGGCGACTACGCCCAAACCCGCCGCCTGCTAGGTGTGGTGCCCCAAGAGCTGGTGTTCGACCCATTTTTTACCGTGCGCGAGGCCTTGCGCATCCAGTCCGGTTACTTTGGCATCAAACGCAATGACGATTGGATAGACGAGTTGCTGGTCAGCCTAGGTCTGGCCGACAAGGCCCAGGCCAACATGCGCCAACTCTCGGGCGGCATGAAGCGGCGTGTGCTGGTGGCTCAGGCCCTGGTGCACAAGCCGCCGGTGATCGTGCTCGACGAGCCAACAGCCGGTGTGGATGTGGAGCTGCGCCAAACACTCTGGCAGTTCATCGCCAAACTCAACCGGCAGGGCAGCACCGTGTTGCTCACCACGCATTACCTCGAAGAGGCCGAAGCCCTGTGCAGCCGCATTGCCATGCTCAAGCAGGGGCGCATGGTGGCGCTGGCGTCCACCTCGGACTTGCTCAAAAGCGCCTCTTCCAATGTGCTGCGGTTCAAGATTGACCGCGAACTGCCCGCCGCGCTGGCAAGCCAGGCGCGCGTGACCGGACGCATCGTACAGTTTCCGGCGCACAACGCGCTTGAAATTGAAAACTACCTGGCCGCCGTGCGCCAGGCCGGCCTGGTGGCTGAAGACGTCGAGATCCGCAAGGCGGACCTGGAGGATGTTTTTCTGGAAGTGATGTCCGGCAAGGTGGCCGGCGCTGTGGTGCCCGCCGAGGTGGCAGCATGAAGCGCGGTTTCGAGATGACAGGCTGGCAGGCACTTTTGTACAAAGAGGTCTTGCGCTTCTGGAAAGTCGGCTTTCAGACGGTGGGTGCGCCCATCCTGACGGCGGTGCTGTACATGCTGATTTTTGGCCATGTACTGCAAGACCAGGTCAAGGTCTATGGCAGCGTCAGCTACACCGCCTTTTTGGTGCCCGGCCTGGTGATGATGAGTGTGCTGCAAAACGCTTTTGCCAACAGTTCCTCGTCGCTGATTCAGAGCAAGATCATGGGTAACCTGGTGTTCCTGATGCTCACGCCGCTGTCGCACTGGCACTGGTTCGCGGCCTATGTCGGCTCTTCGATCGTGCGCGGTCTGGCCGTCGGTACCGGCGTGTTTGTGGTGACGGTGTTTTTCGGTCAGCCCGGCTTTGTGGCGCCGCTGTGGATTTTGGTGTTTGCCGTGCTGGGCGCAGCGCTGCTGGGGGCGCTGGGTTTGATTGCCGGTTTGTGGGCTGAAAAGTTCGATCAGATGGCGGTGTTCCAGAACTTCATCATCATGCCCATGACGTTTTTGAGCGGCGTGTTTTACTCGATTCACTCACTGCCGCCGGTCTGGCAAACGGTGAGCCACCTGAACCCGTTTTTCTACATGATCGACGGTTTCCGTTATGGATTTTTTGGCGTCAGTGATGTCTCGCCCTGGCTGAGCTTGGGCATCGTCGGTACGGCGCTGCTGTTGACCAGCGGCTTGGCCGTGCACCTGCTGAAAATCGGCTACAAGATTCGCCACTGAACCAGCCCCTTCATTTTTATATTTTCCAATCATGACCAGCGACGAACTCCAGGCCATCATCAGAGCCGGCCTTGACTGCCAGCACATCGAACTCTCGGGCGATGGCCGGCACTGGTACGCCACCATCGTGTCCAGCGCCTTTGACGGCCTGCGGCTGATCCAGCGCCACCAGCGCGTCTATGCCACCCTGGGCGGGCGCATGCAAAACGATGAGGTGCATGCCCTGTCGATGAAAACCTTCACGCCCACCGAATGGGCCAACCAACCCGCCAAGACCGAATAGCCCAAGACATGGACAAGTTACGCATCAAGGGCGGTCAGTCGCTCAAGGGCACCGTGGATATTTCGGGTGCCAAAAACGCCGCCTTGCCCGAGCTGTGCGCGGCGCTGCTCAGCGACCAGCCGGTCACGCTGACCAATGTGCCGCGGCTGCAAGACGTCTCGACCATGCTCAAGCTGATTCGCAACATGGGTGTGAGCGCCGAGCAGGGCGCTGCCGGCGCACCCGACTCGGGCAGCGTGCACATTGACGCGGGTGGTCTGAACAAACCCGAGGCGCCCTACGAACTGGTCAAAACCATGCGCGCTTCAGTGCTGGCCCTGGGCCCGCTGTTGGCGCGCTTTGGCCGGGCCACGGTGTCGCTGCCGGGCGGTTGCGCCATCGGCTCGCGGCCGGTGGACCAGCACATCAAGGGTTTGCAGGCCATGGGTGCCGAGATCGTCGTGGAACATGGCTATATGGTGGCGCGTCTGGCGCCCGGTCTCAAGCGCCTGCAAGGCTGCCACCTCACCACCGACATGGTGACGGTGACGGGCACAGAAAACTTCATGATGGCCGCGGCGCTGGCCGAGGGTGAAACCGTGCTGGAAAACGCGGCGCAGGAACCCGAGATCGGTGACCTGGCCGAGATGCTTATCAAGATGGGCGCGCGCATTGAAGGCCAGGGCACGCGGCGCATCCGCATTCAGGGTGTCGAGCGCTTGCATAGCGCCAGCCACCAGGTGGTGGCCGACCGCATAGAGACCGGTACGTTCTTGTGCGCGGTGGCCGCTGCCGGTGGTGACGTGGTGCTGCGCCATGGCCGCGCCGACCACCTGGAAGTGGTCATCGAAAAGCTCCGAGAGGCCGGTGCCACGGTCACGGCCGGTGAAGGCTTCATCCGCATCGCGTCGCAGGGCAGGCTCAAGGCGCAGTCCTTTCGCACCACCGAATACCCGGGCTTTCCGACCGACATGCAGGCGCAGTTCATGGCGCTCAACGCGGTCTCGCACGGCACCAGCAAGGTGACGGAAACCATTTTTGAAAACCGCTTCATGCATGTCAACGAGATGGTGCGTCTGGGCGCCAAGATCCAGATCGACGGCAAGGTCGCCTTGTTGGAGGGTGTTGAAAAGCTGTCCGGCGCCACCGTCATGGCCACCGACTTGCGTGCTTCGGCCAGCTTGGTGATTGCCGGTTTGG
Source organism: Polaromonas sp. (assembly GCA_044362035.1). GTDB lineage: Bacteria > Pseudomonadota > Gammaproteobacteria > Burkholderiales > Burkholderiaceae_C > Polaromonas. The sequence continues at coordinate 7,524 of JBIKHR010000128.1, forward strand.
TGGCTGAGGGCGAGACCGTGGTCGAGCGCATCTACCACCTGGACCGCGGCTACGATCAGATGGAAAGCAAGCTGCGCGGCATTGGCGCTGACATTGAACGGGTCAAAGCGTGATCACACTTGCACTGTCCAAAGGGCGTATTTTTGATGACATCCTGCCGCTGCTCAAAGCTGCCGGCATCGAGGTGCTCGACGACCCGGAAAAATCGCGCAAG
>JBIKHR010000129.1:0-7734 GCA_044362035.1 Polaromonas sp.
GATGGCGCTGCTCGATATTCCCGCCAGTCTGATGCCAGCCGTGCTGCCCTCCAGCGCGCAGTTCGGCCAGACCATGCCCGAATTGCTGGGTTCGGCCGTGCCGATTGGCGGCGTGGCGGGTGACCAGCAAAGCGCGCTTTTCGGTCAGGCCTGCTTTTCAGCCGGCATGGCCAAGAACACCTACGGCACCGGCTGCTTCATGCTGATGCACACGGGCAGCACGTTCCAGACCTCGCACAACGGCCTGCTGACCACCAGCGCGGCGCAGATCAGCGCCCAACCGCAGTTCGCGTTGGAAGGCAGCGTGTTTGTGGGCGGCGCGGTGGTGCAGTGGCTGCGCGACGGACTGGGTGCCATCCGCAGCAGCAGCGAAGTCGAGGCGCTGGCGCAAAGCGTGCCTGACGCCGGCGGCGTGATGATGGTGCCGGCCTTCACGGGTCTGGGCGCGCCTTACTGGCAGCCCGATGCCCGCGGCAGCATCACCGGCCTGACGCGCGGCAGCACGCTGGCCCACATCGCGCGCGCGGCACTTGAAAGCATTGCCTATCAAAGCGCAGCCTTGCTGCAAGCCATGAGCCGCGACGCCGTGGCGGCGGGTGGCGCGCCGGTGACGGAGCTGCGGGTGGACGGCGGCGCATGCGGCAACAACTTGCTGATGCAGTTTCAGGCGGACCTGCTGGGCATTGCGGTGGTACGGCCCGCCGTGACCGAAACCACCGCCCTTGGCGCAGCCTATCTGGCCGGCCTGTCCAGCGGCGTGTACACCGGCACCGACGAGCTGGCCGCCTTGTGGCGCGCCGAGCGCACATTCCGGCCGGCCATGAGCCGGGATCAGGCCGGCAGTCTGATGGCCAAGTGGGAACACGCCGTGCGGCAGGCCACGCTCAGCTGAGACCGGCCGGCCCGTCAGCGACAATCGCGCACTCCATCACGCACACCGCCAAGGACCGAATGAGCCAGCCCAGCCACGACATCAGCGCCCTGCAAATTGCCTTTGTCGGTGGCGGCAACATGGCCAGCGCCATCATTGGCGGCCTGCTCAAACGCGGCTTGGCCCCGGGTCAAATTCAAGTGGTCGAACCCTTTGCCGAGCAGGCCGCCAAGCTGCAGGCCCAATTCGGCGTGCACGTATTGGCCGGGGCACAGGCCAGCCTGGGCAGCGCCACTCTGGTGGTGTGGGCGGTCAAGCCCCAGGTGTTCAGCCAGGCCGCGGCCGAGGTGCGCACGCACACGCCGGCAGCGCTGCACCTGAGCGTGGCGGCCGGCATTCGATCAGACAGCATTGCGCGCTGGCTGGGCAGCGAGCGCGTGGTGCGGGCCATGCCCAACACGCCGGCGCTGATCGGCCTGGGCATGACGGCGCTGCTGGCGCGGCCGGCGGTCACGGCGGCCGACCGTTTGATCATCGAAGCCGTGGTGCAAACCACCGGCGCGCACCTGTGGCTGACGCAGGAAGAGCAACTCGACGCGGTCACGGCCCTGTCGGGCTCGGGCCCGGCCTATGTGTTTTATTTCATGGAGGCCATGGTCGAAGCCGGCGTCGAGATGGGGCTGGACGCGGCGCAGGCCCGGCAACTGGCGCTGGCCACCTTTGTCGGCGCCTCTGCGTTGGCGCAAGCTTCTCACGAGCCGCTGGCCACCTTGCGCGAGCGCGTCACCTCCAAGGGTGGCACCACCTACGCCGCCCTGTCTGCGATGCAGGCCAGCGGCGTCAAACCGCAGTTCAAGGCGGCCATGCAGGCGGCCCGGCAGCGCGCGGCCGAGCTGGGCGACGAGTTCGGTGCGGCCTGAAAACACTGAGTTACAGTCCTACGGTCCTTCTCTTGCCACCTGTTCGCCACTTTGGAAACCCTATGAAAAAACTCTTCTGCCTCGTCGCTACCGCTGCAGCCCTGGCTCTGCCCCTGGCCGTGACGTCCACAGCGGCTGTTGCCCAGGCCCCGGCTGCTGCGCCTGCACCCCCAGCCGCGCCTGCTGCCGCACCAGCAGCAGCGCCAGCAGACAAAGCCGCACCGGCCAAAGCCAAGAAAGCTAAAAAAGCCAAGAAGGCCAAAAAAGCCAAGGCCGCCAAACCAGCCGCCTGAGCACTCCGGTGCCGTGGAAAAAGCCCGCTTGAGTGCGGGCTTTTTTTCGCCTGAAGCAAATGCAAAGTCGATGCCTCAGCTCCAGGAAATCGATGTGTAAGTCAGTGCCACGCCCACAAAAACCGTAAAACCCAGCCAGTGGTTCAGGCGAAAAGCCTTGAAGCAGGGCTCGCGCTGGCGGTCACGGATCAGCCAGCCGTGCCACAGGGCCTGCGCTGCGGCAGCGGCCAGTGCTGCGCCATAAGCGGCACTCAGGGACTGCGGCCACAAGGCCAGGGTCCAGATCGTCAGGTACAACGCGTAACTGAGCATGATGGCCGCCACGTCAAAACGACCCAGCGTGATGGCCGAGGTTTTCATGCCGATCTTCAGGTCGTCATCGCGGTCCACCATGGCGTATTCGGTGTCGTAGGCCAGCACCCAGAACAGATTGCCCAGCAGCAGCAGCCAGGCCAGCACCGGCACCTGCCCCTGAACCGCCGCAAAAGCCATCGGAATGCCGAAGCTAAAAGCCACGCCCAGCACCGCCTGCGGCATGGCGATGTAGCGTTTGGCATAGGGGTAGACGATGGCCACGCCCAGCGCGGCAAACGACCACAGCACCGCGGCGCGTTGGGTGGTCAGCACCAGGGCAAAGGCCGCCAAGGCCAGCGCCGCGCCCAGCCACAAAGCCTCTTTGACCGAGACCGCGCCACGCGTCACCGGCCGGCCGGCGGTGCGTTTGACATGCCGGTCAAAGTCGCGGTCGGCCACGTCGTTCAGGCAGCAGCCGGCGCTGCGCATGAGGATGGTGCCCAGCGTGAAGACAGCCAGCAAATGCCAGCCCGGAAAGCCGCCGGCGGCAATCCACAAGGCGGACAAGGTGGGCCACAGCAGCAGCAGCCAGCCGGCCGGCCGGTCCCAGCGGATCAACTGCAAATACAGGGCAAGCTTGCCGGGTGGAGGTTCGACGGGCAGCGATGTAGACATGCGGCGGTGAGGGGCTAAAGCCTGGGGCCGAGTTCAGGAAATACGCTTTACACCCGGCAACTCGCAGGCGTAAATGGCATTGCGCAACGCCGCAATGGCTTCGTAACGCGTGAAACTGCGGCGCCAGGCCAGCACCACGCGGCGCGTGGGCACATGGCCTTCAAAAGGCAGGTAGCGGATGAAAGAGGGCTCGTCTGACGGTGCGGCCTTGACGCTCACGGCCTTGGTGCCCTTGCGCGTTTTCGCCGGGCTGCCCAAAGCCGCCAGCTCGCCCTTGGGCACGCTCAAGCGCGGCACCAGCGTCACGCCCATGCCTGCAGCCACCATGTGCTTGATGGTTTCCAGCGAGGAGCCCTCAAAGCTTTTGCGGATGCCTTCGGTGCTGCTGGAAAACCGCGCGAACTCAGGGCAGACCTCGAGCACATGGTCGCGAAAGCAGTGGCCGTTGCCCAGCAGCAGCATGGTTTCCTGCTTGAGTTCTTCGGCCGTGATGCTGTTGCGCGCCGCCAGCGGGTGGGTGCTGGGCACGGCGGCCACAAAGGGCTCGTCATACAGCGGCGCAATCGCCAGGTTGGTGTCCGGAAAAGGCTCGGCCAGAATGGCGCAATCGATCTCGCCGGTGCGCAGTTCTTCAAGCAGTTTGACAGTGAAGTTCTCTTGCAGCATCAGCGGCATTTGCGGGCTGAGCGTGATGGCCTGACGCACCAGGTCGGGCAGCAAATAGGGGCCTATGGTGTAGATGATGCCCAGGCGCAATGCACCGGCCAGCGGGTCTTTGCCGCGCTTGGCGATCTCACGGATGCTGTCAGCCTGCTCCAGCACGCTCTGCGCCTGGCGCACGATCTCCAGCCCCAAGGGCGTGACGGTGATCTCGTTGGCGTTGCGCTCGAACAGCTTGACCTGCAGTTCTTCTTCTAGCTTCTTGATCGCCACGCTCAGGGTGGGCTGCGACACGTGGCAGGCCTCGGCGCCGCGGCCGAAATGCTTTTCGCGCGCCACGGCCACGATGTATTTGAGTTCGGTGAGGGTCATGCGCTCATTGTCCAGCTTTGTCGCTCAGGCCTTGAGGTAGTCGGCTTTGCCACCCAGCCAGCGCAGAATATGGCGCTGCGCCAGCGTGTTGTACCGGTCCAGCATCAGCGGGGCACTCTCGCGCGCCCAGGCCAGCAACTCGACATCGGTCGCCAGGTCGGCAAAGCGCAGCAAGGGCGCGCCCGACTGCCGCGCGCCCAGAAACTCGCCCGGGCCGCGAATGTCCAGGTCGCGCCTGGCGATCTCGAAGCCGTCTTGCGTCTCGGCCATCGCCTTCAGGCGCGCGCGCGCCGTCTCGCCGAGGCGCGGGCCGTCACCCGTCGAATACAGCAGCACGCAAGCCGAGGCCGCCGCGCCGCGGCCGACCCGGCCGCGCAGCTGGTGCAGCTGGCTCAACCCGAAGCGCTCGGCATGCTCAATCACCATCAGAGAAGCGTTGGGCACGTCCACGCCCACCTCGATCACCGTGGTGCTGACCAGCACGCCCAGCACGCCCGCGTTGAACTGCGCCATGACGGCTTTTTTATCGGCCGGCGGCATGCGCGAATGCAGCAGGCCGACCGCCGTGCCGGGCAGCGCCGCTGTCAGCGCTTCGTGCGTTTCGGTGGCGTTGGTCAAGTCCACCGCTTCGCTTTCTTCAATGAGCGGGCAGACCCAATAGACCTGCCGGCCTTCGGCCAGCTGGCTGCGGATGCGCTCGATCACCTCGTCGCGCCGACTCTCGCTGATCACCTTGGTGACCACCGGCGTGCGCCCGGGCGGCAATTCGTCGATGGTCGACACATCCAGGTCAGCGTAGTAACTCATGGCCAGCGTGCGAGGAATCGGCGTGGCCGTCATCATCAAGAGATGCGGCTCTTGCCCGCCGGCCGTCATCTTGCTTCGCAGGGCCAGACGCTGTGCCACGCCAAAGCGGTGCTGCTCATCAATGATGGCCAGCGCCAAGTTGTTGAAGCGCACCTTGTCCTGGATCACCGCGTGCGTACCGACGACCAGGGCGGCTGCGCCGCTTTCAATCATGGCCAGCGCCTCGCGCCGCTCCTTGGCTTTCTGGCTGCCGGTCAGCCAGGCAGTCTGTATGCCCAGGGGTTCGAGCCAGCCGATGAGTTTGCGAAAGTGCTGCTCAGCCAGAATTTCGGTGGGCGCCATCAGCGCGCATTGCCAGCCGGCGTCCATGCAGCGCGCCGCCGCCAGCGCCGCCACCACCGTTTTGCCCGAGCCCACGTCGCCTTGCAGCAAGCGGTGCATGGGCAGGCTCTTTTGCAAATCGGCATCGATCTCGTGGCCCACGCGCTCTTGCGCGGCGGTCAGCGCAAAGGGCAGGGCCTGGCGCAGCTGCGCATGCAGCGAGTTGCCCGCGCCCTGGGGGCCCGCAGCATGCAGCGCTGGCGCGCGCATGGCCGCACGGATGCGCCGCGCCTCCAATTGCGAGAGCTGCTGCGCCAGCAACTCCTCGGCTTTGAGCCGCTGCCAGGCCGGGTGACTGCGGTCTTCGAGAGCCGCCAGCGCCACGTCGGGAGTGGGGTAGTGCAAAAACTGCAGCGCCTCCCGCAAGCCCAACAGCACCCGCGGCCCCGACGGCAAAGTAGTCAAGACCGCGGGCGCCAGCGTTTCTGTCAGGTCGGCGCGCGTCAGGCTGCTTTGCACGGCGCGGCGCAAATAGGTTTGCGGCAAGCCGGCCACCGTGGGGTACACCGGCGTCAGACCGGCCGGCAACTCGCCACCGGCCAGCTTGAAGCTGGGGTGCACCATTTCGCGCGCCACAAAGCCGCCGCGCAGCTCGCCACGCACGCGCACCCGCGCGCCCACGGCAAGGGTTTTCTGGTGCGCCGGGTAAAAGTTGAGGAAACGCAGCAAGCAGCTGTCGCTGCCGTCTTCCACCTTGACGCGCAGTTGACGGCGCGGCTTGAAAGTGACTTCGCAATGCGTCACCTCGGCTTCGATTTGCACCACATCGCCGTCACGCGCATCGGCCAATCTGGTGATGCGGGTTTCGTCCTCGTAGCGCAGCGGCAGGTGCAGCGCCAGGTCAATCGGCCGCGACAGGCCCAGCTTGTCGAGCAGTTTTTGCGCCTGCGACTTCTCCGCCGGCTTGGGCTTGGGGCCGGGGGGCGCGTGGGGCAGGTCGGCAGGCATGCGCCGATTGTGCCTTTGCGGGCGGTGCCGCCGCCGTGCCAAAATCGCGGCTCGCCTTCTTTTCCCTTCAACTTGGAACGGGCCCGTCCGGCCCTCAAGCGCATGACATTGCCTTCTGCCCCCGAGCCTCAGCGCGTTTTCACGCTGGCTGATTTTGACTTTCACCTGCCCCCCGAACTGATCGCCCAGCATCCGCCCGCCGAGCGCAGCGGCTCGCGCCTGCTGGACGGCCGGCAGGCCACGCCCGCCGACCGGCGCTTTGCCGAGTTGCCCGAACTGCTCAACCCCGGTGACCTGCTGGTCTTCAACGACACGCAAGTGGTCAAGGCCAGGCTGTATGGCCAGAAAACCAGCGGCGGGCGGCTTGAGCTGTTGATCGAGCGCGTGCTGGCCGGCGGCCAGGGGCTGGAAGTGGCCGCGCACATGAAGGTCAGCAAAAAGCCGCTGCCCGGCGCGGTGCTGCAGATGGACGGCGGCTTCACCGCCACGCTGATCGGGCGCTGGCCAAACGCCGACGGCCCGCTCTACCACTTCACCCTGAGCGCCGACCCGTATGCCTTGATGGCTGCGCACGGCCACGTGCCGCTGCCGCCCTACATCACGCACGCCGACTCGGCTGATGACGAAGCGCGCTACCAGACTGTGTTTGCCAAACACCCCGGCGCCGTGGCCGCACCGACCGCTGCGCTGCACTTTGATGAGGCCATGCTGGCGCGCCTGACCGCCTGCGGCGTGGCGCAGGCCAGCGTCACGCTGCACGTGGGCGCCGGCACCTTTCAGCCAGTCAAGTCTGACAACATCGACGAGCACGTGATGCATTTCGAGCGCTTCGAAGTGCCGCCGGCCACCTTGCAGGCTGTTGCCGATTGCCGCGCCCGCGGCGGGCGCGTGGTGGCTGTCGGCACCACCACCGTGCGGGCGCTGGAGTCGCAGGCGCACTTTGGCGACGCTTGCCGCGACACCAACATCTTCATCACACCGGGCTTCGAGTTTCGGGTGGTGGACCTGCTGCTGACCAACTTTCATTTGCCCAAAAGCACCCTGATGATGCTGGTCAGCGCCTTTGCGGACCATGCGCACATCATGGCGCTGTACCAGCACGCCATCGGCGCGCAATACCGCTTTTTCAGCTATGGCGACGCCATGCTGCTCGAACGCCGCAAGGCATGAACGACTGAACCGCCTGAGACAATCCCGCCATGCTTAATTTTGAAATCCTTAAAACCGACCCCGCCGACGGCGCCTACCTGGGCTCGTTCGCGCGCCGCGGCACGCTGACGCTGAACCACGGCGTGGTGCAAACCCCCATCTTCATGCCCGTGGGCACTTACGGCACGGTCAAAGGCGTGATGCCGCAGTCGCTGCATGAGATGGGCGCGCAAATCATTTTGGGCAACACCTTCCATTTGTGGATGCGCCCGGGCCTGGACGTGATGCAGCAGTTCGGCGGCCTGCACCGCTTTGAAAGCTGGAACAAACCCATCCTCACCGACAGCGGCGGTTTTCAGGTCTG
>JBIKHR010000130.1:0-7712 GCA_044362035.1 Polaromonas sp.
CTGGCCTGATAAAGATGGCTGGTGCCCGAGCCGTCATGCGCCTGCCAGTCAAAGCCCAGCCACTGCACGGCGTCAATGATGGCGTTGACGTACTCGGTGTCTTCTTTTTCGGGGTTGGTGTCGTCAAAGCGCAGGTGGCACACGCCACCATAGTCACGCGCCAGGCCGAAGTTCAGGCAGATGCTTTTGGCGTGGCCCACGTGCAGATAGCCGTTGGGTTCCGGCGGAAAGCGCAAGCGCACCTTGGCGGTGTCCAGCGGGCCGGCGGCGTGGTGCGCCGCGTCACCCGGTGAGCCGCCCCAGTGGCGTTGGGCATAAGTGCCATCGGCCAGGTCTTTTTCGATGATCTGGCGCAAAAAGTTGCTGGGCTTTGCCGCTTCCTGGGCCGGGGAGGTGGAAGAAGGTGCGGCGTTGGGCGAAGCGGGGGTGGAACTCATGGCTTGTATTTTAGACGGCGACCCGGCCCAGGGGCACGCGCATAATCGTCCTACTTTTTTCCCCTGGAGCAGGACTTGGACATTGAATTGCTGATCAAAGCTGCCTTGATGGGCGTGGTCGAAGGGTTGACCGAGTTCCTGCCCATCTCTTCCACCGGCCATTTGATTTTGGCAGGCGCCTTGCTCGACATGACGGACGACAAGGCCAAGGTGTTCGACATCGCCATCCAGACCGGCGCCATTTTTGCGGTGATCCTGGTGTACTGGCAAAAGATCAAGGGCACGGTGCTGGCGCTGCCGCGCGAGCAGCCGGCGCAGCGTCTGGCGCTCAATGTGCTGGTGGCTTTTTTGCCGGCGGTGCTGTTGGGCCTGCTGTTTGGCAAGGCCATCAAGGCCAACTTGTTCAACCCGGTGGTGGTAGCGACCACTTTCATTCTGGGTGGCCTGGTGATTTTGTGGGCAGAAAAGCGCCAGCAAGACAACCCGGCCGCAGCGCGCGTGCAGGACGCCGATGACATGACGCTGATGGATGCGCTCAAGGTCGGGCTGGTGCAGTGTTTTGCCATGATTCCGGGCACCAGTCGCAGCGGCGCGACCATCATTGGTGGCATGCTTTTGGGTTTGTCGCGCAAGTCGGCCACAGACTTTTCGTTTTACCTGGCTATCCCGACCCTGATTGGCGCGGGCGTGTACAGCCTGTACAAAGAGCGCGCGCTGCTGTCGCTGGCCGACGTGCCCATGTTTACCGTGGGCCTGGTGTTTTCTTTCCTGAGCGCCTGGCTGTGCATCCGCTGGCTGTTGCGTTACATCGCCACGCACAGCTTTGTCGTGTTTGCCTGGTACCGCATCGTCTTTGGCCTTTTGGTGCTGCTGACGGCGCACATGGGCTGGGTGCGCTGGTCGGCCTAGACCCCTCTAGGAACCGGTTCAGTTCGCAAAACTCAGCAGCGCGGCTTCTACCGCTGCAGCGGTGGCCAGGGGTTTTTCCATGGGGAAAAGATGGGTACCGTCCAGCATCATGATGCGGCCCCTGGTGACTTTTTCCGTCAGCGCCATGCCGACCCGCCCCATCTCGACCGAATGCAAGCCACCGATGTAGCTTACCGGGCACTTGAGCGGGTGGCGCTTGAGCAGCGACTCCAGGTTGTCGGGCAGGGTGTTGTAAATGGCGGTTTCGACGGCGCGGTCAAAGCTCAATACGCGCTGGCCGGCGTGGCCGCTGTCGGGTGCGGCCTCATACGTGCCGTGGTCAATGTAGTCATGTAGAACCTGCGGGTCCCAGCGGGCAAACATTTTCTTGCTGGAGAAGTGGGTCAGGGCCTCGTCCCGGCCGGGCCAGAGTTGCTTGCGTTTGCTGCTGACCGCGCCCGGTGAGAAAGAGCCAACCACCATGGCCCGCTTGGCCACGCTCAGCGCCGTGGCTCGCCAGCCGCCCAGCACGGGCGCGTCCAGCAGCACCACGCCTTTGACAGGCAAGCCGCCCAGCACCGGGTGGCGTGCTGCGCACATCAGGCTTAAAAACCCCCCGAGCGAATGGCCCACCAGAAAGGCCGGCTGACCAGACTTTTCAACTTCGTGCGCAGCAAAATCGGCCAGTTGCTGCACCAGGTGCGGCCAGTTGCTGCTGACCGGGTAGCGCGCGTCATGGCCGAATTTTTCAAGCGCCTTGACCTGAAAGCCGCGGCTCTTGAGGCTGTGCGTCAGCACGCTGTAGGTGCTGGCCGGAAAGCTGTTGCCGTGCGAAAAAATGACAAGGGGTTTGGAGCGTGTGGGCAAGGCGTTCTTTGGCGTTTGAAAAAAGTCAGATCAGCTTGTCGCCGGGGGTGCGGATTTTCTTGAGCGCATCATGCCGCTCGGTGGGCATCTTGAGCGGCGTGTCGGTGTGCGCGTCGTCCCACACCGGGTCTTCAATGCTGTCAAACACCTCGCGCAGTTTCTGGCCCCAGTTGTTGTGCATCATGCGGTAGTAGGGGTTGTTGTGGTCGATGCAGACCAGCTTGTCGCTTTCGAGCTTGTCGGTTTCATAGACCGCCAGGTCCAGCGGCATGCCCACAGAGAGGTTGGACTTCATGGTCGAATCCATCGACACCAGGGCGCACTTGGCTGCTTCGGCCAGCGCCATGCCGGGCGTGATGACCCGGTCCAGCACCGGCTTGCCATATTTGGATTCGCCCACCTGAAAGTAGGGCGTTTCACTGGTTGCTTCAATGAAATTGCCGGCCGAATAGATCTGGAACAGGCGCATGCCCTCGCCCTTGACCTGGCCGCCAAACAGCAGCGAGACATTGAAGTCCACGTCGGCTTGCTTGAGCGAAGCTGCATCGCGCTCGTGCACGCGACGCACGGCAGCCCCGAGCACGCGGGCGGCGTCAAACATGCTCTTGGCGTTCCAGATGGTGAGGGGCTCGCCGCCATCCGGGTCCGGCAGTTGTTCGACTTGCAAGATCTCGCGGATGGACTGCGAGATCGACAGGTTGCCGGCCGACAGCAGCACCATGAAGCGGTCACCGGCCTTCTCGTAAACAATCATCTTGCGAAAAGTGCTGATGTGGTCCAGGCCCGAGTTGGTACGGGAGTCGGACAAGAACACCAGACCGGCGTTGATTTTGATGGCGCAGCAATAAGTCATGACGTGGGGCTCAGGCTTGGTTCAGAAGTTTTTTAAGTTGGTACAAGGCGTCGAGCGCCTCGCGCGGGGTCAGGGCGTCCGGGTTCAGGGCAGCCAGTGATTTTTCAACCGGGCTGGCCTCGGGTGCCGGCAGTTCGGGTGGCGGCGCAAAAAGGTCTACCTGGGCGCGGGCGTCAGTTTGCTGCTGCTCCAGCGCACTCAGCGCATGGCGCGCATGGTTGACGACAGCGGCTGGCACGCCGGCCAGCTTGGCCACCGCAATGCCGTAGCTGCGGCTGGCCGGGCCGGGTTCGATGTGGTGCAAAAAGACAATGTCGGCACCTGATTCGACGGCGCTGACGTGCACGTTGACGGCACTGTGATGTTTGGTCGGAAACTCGGTGAGCTCGAAATAGTGTGTGGCAAACAGCGTGAAGGCCTGCGTCTTGTTGTGCAGATAAGCCGCAATGCCGCCGGCCAGCGCCAGGCCGTCAAAGGTCGAGGTTCCCCGACCGATCTCGTCCATCAGCACCAGCGAGTGCGGCGTGGCGGCGTGCAGTATCTGCGCGGCCTCGGTCATCTCAAGCATGAAAGTCGACTGCGCGTTGGCCACATCGTCGGCCGCACCGATGCGTGTGTGGATGGCGTCAATCGGTCCGAGCCGGCAGCTGCTGGCCGGCACGTAAGAGCCCATGGACGCCAGCAGCACGATCAGCGCGACCTGTCGCATGTAGGTGGACTTGCCGCCCATGTTGGGGCCGGTGATGACCTGCATGCGGCTTTTAGCGCCGAAGTGGCAGTCGTTGGCAATGAAGCTGCCGCCACCGGTTTCAGCCAGCCGCGCCTGCACCACCGGATGGCGCCCGGCAACAATCTCTATGCATGGCTCTTTGACAAACACGGGCTCGGCCCAGTCCAGCGTGAGCGAGCGTTCTGCCAGCGCGCACAGCGCGTCCAGCGAGGCGATAGCGCGGGCCAGCCGGCTCAGCACGGGCACAAATTCTTGCAGCTGGTCTAGGAGTTCTTCGTAGAGAAATTTCTCGCGGGCCAACGCGCGCTCTTGCGCCGACAGCGCCTTGTCTTCAAAAGTCTTGAGCTCGGGCGTGATGAAGCGCTCAGCATTTTTCAGAGTCTGGCGGCGCCGGTAGTCGTCGGGCACTTTGCTGGCCTGGCCTTTCGTTACCTCAATGTAAAAGCCATGCACTCGGTTGAACTGCACCCGCAGGTTGGCAATGCCGGTGCGGGCTTTTTCGCGTGCCTCGAGGTCCAGCAAAAAGGCGTCGCAGTTGGTTTGGATGCCGCGCAGCTCGTCCAGGTCAGCGTCGCAGCCGTGGTTGATGACGCCGCCGTCACGCAGCAGCGTCGCCGGCTCGTCCAGCAGATAGCGCCTCAGCAGGGCCGCGCAGGCGGGCGGGGCTTGCAGGTCTTCAAAAATCTTTTGCAGCAGCTCGGACATACCTTGTTCTGCGGACAGCGACGGCAGCGCTTCGGACGCCGGGCGCAGTTGCTCAGCCTTGTGCAAGGTGTCGCGCAGCGCAATGAGTTCGCGCGGGCGCACTTGGCGCAGGGCGATGCGTGCGGTGATGCGTTCAACATCGGTACAGCCTTTCAGCCGTGCACGCAGCGTTTGCTGCAAGCCGGCGCGCAGGGTGCCGATGGCGGCCAGCCTGGCGGCAGCCTGGCTGCGCTCGCGGCGCGGCGACAGCAGCCAGTTTTTCAGCAGCCGGCTGCCCATGCCGGTGGTGCAGTTGTCCAGCAGCGAGAACAAGGTGGGCGTGTCCTCACCGCGCAGGGTCTGTGTCAGCTCGAGGTTGCGGCGCGTGGTTTGCGGCAGCTCGATCAACTCGCCCGAGCGCACCACTTGCAATGCGTGTACATGGCTGAGGGCGCGGCCCTGTGTGTGTTCGGCATAGCCCAGCAGGGCAGAGGCGGCGGCATGCGCTTCCCCCAGGGCCTCAGCGCTGAAGGACGACAGCGAGGCCACTTGCAACTGCGCCAGCAGGCGGCGCACGCCCAGCGTCGCGTCAAACTGCCAGGCGGGGCGCGCGGTGAGCGTGGCGCTACCAGCCGCGCCGCTTTGTCGCAAGGCTTTCAGGCGGGCTTCAAAAGCCGGCGTCACGTCCACGTTGTAGACCATCTCGCTGGGAGCGATGCGCGCCACCCAGGCCTCGATTTCCTCGCTGGCGCACTGCGCTAGATGGATCTCGCCTTGCGTCACGCTCAGCCAGGCCAGTCCACAGGTGTTGCGGCTGCCCTGGTGCAGGGCCAGCAAAATGGATTCGGTTTTATCGGACAGCAATTCGGTGTCAGTCAGCGTGCCGGGCGTGACCACGCGCACCACCTTGCGCTCGACCGGCCCCTTGCCCGTGGGCTCGCCCATCTGTTCACAAATGGCCACCGACTCCCCCAGTTTGATCAATTTCGCCAGGTAGCCCTCGACCGAATGAAAGGGCACGCCGCACATGGGAATCGGCTCGCCGGCCGACTGGCCCCGGTGGGTCAGGGTGATGTCGAGCAGGCTGACAGCTTTTTCAGCGTCGCTGAAAAACAGCTCGTAAAAGTCGCCCATCCGGTAAAACAGCAGCGTGTCCGGATGGTCGGCCTTGAGCGCAAGGTACTGGCGCATCATGGGCGTGTGCGCGGAATATTCGGCTGTCATGGAACTGGTTGTCGCTGAATATTGGCTGAGCGTTCGTGGTGTTGGAAAATGTCCCCCGTCGAGCAGGTACTCAATTAGATCATGCTGGCTTTGCCTGGCCAGGCGTGGGAGTCGTTCAAAGAACAGGGACGTGCTCAGACCTTGTTTTCGCTTTGCGCACGAAGCGCGCCCGCTGAGGGCAACCAGCGCAAGAGCAGCTTCTGCAAATCAGCGGCTGACATGGGCTTGCTCAGGTAGTCGTCCATGCCGGCGGCTTCGCATTTTTCGCGGTCACCGGCCATGGCGTGCGCCGTCAAGGCGGCGATCGGCAGCCGGCGCGCAGATTTTTGTGCAAGCTCCCACAGGCGGATTTGCCGCGTGGCTTCGTAGCCATCGACCTCCGGCATCTGACAGTCCATCAGCACCAGGTCGTAGCGCTCAAGCCTGGCTGCCTGCACGCCTTCAGCGCCGCCGTCGGCCAGGTCCACCTGGCAACCCAGTCGTTCCAGCGCAGCCTGGGCCACGATCTGGTTGACCAGGTTGTCTTCGACCACCAGCACGCGGCAAGCTGTAAAAACCAGACCCGTGGCATCCGGAGCTGCAGCCGGGGTAGCAGGCGCCGGGATTGCCTGCGCCTCCACCTTCAGCACGAAGGTGCTACCCATACCCTGCTGGCTTTGCACGCTCATGCTCCCTTGCATCAGGCGCGCCAGCCGCATGGCAATCGACAGGCCCAGGCCGGTGCCGCCATGACGCCTGGCAGCGCTGCTGTCGCCCTGGTTGAACTCCTCAAAAATCTGCGAATGCTGCGATGCCGAGATGCCGATGCCGGTGTCCGCCACTTCAAACACCAGCTGAATGGCGGCGTTCGCCTGCGGGCTGCTGCTGACGCGCAGCACAACGCTGCCTGCGGGCGTGAATTTCAGGGCGTTGCCCAGCAAGTTGGCTAGGATCTGCCGCAGCCGGCCGGCGTCTGCGCAGACCCATGGCGGCGTCTCCTTGTCAATCTGTAGGCTCAGCGCAAGCCCTTGCTGGCTGGCCTGTTGCCCGAACAACTGCATCAGTTCCTGAAGGAAGTCGCTCAAGTCAAAATCGGTCGGGTTCAGGACCAGCTTGCCAGCCTCGATCTTGGAAAAATCCAGAATTTCGTTGATGATCTTGAGCAGGGCGCGGCCTGATTGCAGCACCGTGCGCACGTGTTCTCTCTCGCGCTCCGGCAAGGGGCTTTGCAGCAGGATTTCGGTCAGGCCCAGAATGCCGTTCATGGGCGTGCGGATTTCATGGCTCATATTGGCCAGAAACATGGACTTGACGCGAAGGGCCTGTTCGGCGGACTCGCGTGCGCTGGTCGCCTGTTGCACGGCCAGCTCGAGTTCGCGGTTGCGCTCGGCCAGCATCCGGTCGCGCTCCTGTAGGTGCGCAAGCATGTCGTTAAAGCCGCGCGTGAGTTGTCCCACCTCGTCTTGTGAATTGCTTTGCACCCGCACTTCAAAGTTGCCGTCGCGTGTCACCCGGCGCATGGAGCCGGCCAGCGCGACGATGGGCTCGACGATGCGCCGTTGCAAGCGCGCCGCGCCGCGCATGGCCAGCCAGCCCGAGAGCAACGAAGCCCCCAGGATAAGCAGCAGACTGGCCAGCCACTGCTCAAACAAGCGGTTGGGACTGGCGCGCACATGGATATAGCCAACGACCTCGTCATGCAGCCGGATGGGGGCACTGTGCTCGATGGTGGTCAGACGCAGCAGGGGCGAGACAAAAGCGCTACCCGCCTCTGTGCCCTGCCAGGGGGCTATGGGCTGGCCGGGCAGCGCGTTGTCACCCTGGGTGATCACACCCGCAAAAAACTGACGATCACGGTCATAGACGCTGACCGCCACGATGTCCTTGTCGGCCTTGACGGATTGCAGCAGCAAATTGGCTTGCCGGCGGTCTTCGAACTCAAGTGCCGCCGTCAGGTTGCTGCCGGCCATCTGCGACACCACGGCCAGGCGCTCAAGCATGTTGTCGCGAAAAGCCCAGCCCTGGTAAA